>JAPLUX010000077.1 GCA_026397455.1 Candidatus Aenigmatarchaeota archaeon
GTTGTAGATTTAATGTTCTTTTAAGAGTTTTATACCTATTTCTCACAGTAACTTCAGTTACACCGGCTGCTTCTGCTATATCTTTCTGTGTTTTCTTTTCATTGTTTTGTAAACAACCAATGTACAATGCGGCAGCAGCCAATCCCATGGGATCTTTTCCAGCAGTACCGCGCATCTTTCTGGCATTTCGAAGAATCTGTGTAGCAATTCCCTGACTCTTGCCTGAAATTCCAGTATTTTCAGCTATTTTTGAAACGTACGTTTGAGGGTTTGCTAGTGGCATTTTCATTTCAAGTTCCCATAACAAGAGACGATAGCAACGAGCAACGTCTTTTTTATCGACTAAACTTGCCTCTGCGATTTCACGAAGTGTTCTTGGAGTTCCACTACCACGACAAGCCGAATAAAGTGCTGCAGCGGCAATAGCTGCAATAGACCTACCACGAACTAATCCTTTGTCCAAAAATTTACGGTAAGTGATCGCTGCTTTCTCTTTAATCGGTGGTGGTATATAGACTTTGTCTGAAAGACGGTCAAGTTCTGACATTGCCTGTGCAAGATTTCTATCAACAGAACTGTGAACAGTAGACCTTTTCTGCCATTTTCTTAACCTGTACATTTGTTGACGAGTGGGTAGAGGAAGTTTTCTACCAAATGCATCGTAATTAAATGGACTTATACCTGTAGATAAACCTTTATCATGTCTAGTATATGTTGTTGGTATTCCTACACGACTTCTTGACAATTTTTCTTCTTGGTTGAAGGCATGCCATTCAGGTCCTGTGTCAAGCCCCTTTTCAGATAAGACAACACCACTTAATCCACATATTTCTTCCCCAGTGTTGTGATCATAAATTCGACTACTAAGACATTCATACCCATGATCTGGACACTTATGGCCTTTATGGTAAGTTAAAGAATCTTGTGTCATGCTCTCTGTTTAAAAGAGAAAGTTGAAAATTTAAATAACCCAATTATCTTGAATAATATTAAAATGCGTTGATATAAAAATTAGTGATGTAAATTAAACAAGTCCTTTTCCAGAATTAATCACTATTACTTTATCTTTACTATCTATGTATAATTCACGTAATGCTCCAAATACCACAGAAGAACTTGGCTCACAAGAGACTATATGCCTAACCTTCTCATAAGCATCTTTAATTTGTTCTTCTGAAAGTTGAATATACTGATGTCCTTCTTTTAAAATTTCTTCAATTTTTCTCTTATACGGTGTCCATGGTGTGTATAGTTTATCTGCAATCGATGGGCCTTTAACGCCTACACCAACAAGTTTTGTTTTCAACTTAAACTTTTTTAACCCTTCATATAACCCTACGAAAGCTTCTCCACTTCCTACTGGAACAATCAACCAATCTGGTCTTTCCTCTTTTATTTCTTCGATTATTGTCTGAAATGCTTCATGGAATCCATTTGTTACATCCCAAATAACTTCTTCATCAGATTCTCTGGTCATTGCTATAACTCCTTCAGGCCCAAAAATTTTCTTTGACAAATCTACATCAACAACTTTGTATGAGAATTTTTCAAGCTTATTCCTAACATTAAAGCTAACTCTGTCAACAACGCAAACAACTTTTATATTTGTACCTTCCGCAAACCTGGCAAGAGAATATCCTGCATTCCCAGAGGTTATCAATACCAGTTTATCAACATGTTCATATTTGGCCCTATCGATAACCAACTCGCTTCTTCTATCTTTAAAGGTCCCGAATGGGTTTTTACTCTCATCTTTAACTAAGAGTTTTGGAATATTAAACAACGTTTCAAGTTCCCTATATCTGACAAACGGTGTATTGCCTGATTTGTATAGTTTTAATGCTGCATGATTACTGGCAGGTTTATTTTTTGATACGATGACCATTAACGCAAAATTATAATCGTCTAGGAACCTTAGTTCGATATTATCTGACTTGACAAAATTAAAATAGTCCATTATTCTTTTTTCAGTAAATCTTTGTGACCAGAACCCTTCCTTAGTTGCAGTAAATGAATCATTGGGTTTAGAAATAATGATCATGCCGCATCTTTTATAGAATTCTTCTTGTTTTTCTCTTGTGGAATCAGTGTCCACATAAATAGAGCCTAAAACTAATTTTCCACCAACAATCAATAAATCAAAGGCTGAACGAAATACTTTCTCGAATGAGGCATTTTTCTCTAAACTAAATATGCTTTTAAGCTTACCATCTTTATCTGTCTCGAAAGAAAAATCATCTGGGGTGAAATCCCCTGCAGTAAAGTAGGTACATAAAATTAAATCGTATGATTTTTTTAGTTGGAGTAAATTTCTTGCATCTAAATTAAAAATTCTTACTTTAGATTCCAGTTTACAAGATTCTATGGTTAACTTCGCTTTTTTAAGCATTGTTTCAGAATTATCAATCCCATCATATTGTGCTATCAAACCCCAAATTTCTTTTATTTTTGAAAGTCTTTTTGGAACCCTTCCGTCACCTACACCTATATCCAAAACATTGAGTTTCCTATCCAATTCTTTCGCTAACTCATTAATTATCTTTTTTAATTCTGTCATCTCTGCCTCTTGTGCTTGAATCAAATACTCGGTCATGTAGCTTTCGTCAAGAGTGTTTTCAATCTCCTTTCTGCTGTACATGGGTTCTGTAAGCATATTTTTCACTATTAAGTGATGATAAATGAAGTATATTAAATTTTATGATAATTTTTTTAACAAAAGGGGAAAATTTATATACTTATAGTTATTTTTATTAAAATATGATAGAACTCAATCAAAAAGATAGGGAAATCTTATTTCATTTAAGTTTAAACGGTAGGGCAAGTCTTGCAGAACTTTCAAAAAAGACTAACCTTTCAAAAGAAGTAATTCATTATCGGTTAAAAAACCTAGAGAAGTCTGGTGTAATAGAAGGCTACTATGCTGTAATTAATACGTATAAGATAGGCAAAGTCTTCTTCAGAGTTTATATGAAAACCTTAAACATGACCAATAAAATAGAGGGTGAATTCATAGAATTTTTAAAGAATCATCCAAAAGTTACATGGATCGTAGAAGTTGATGGGGATTTTGATTTCTTGTATGTAGTTTGGGCAAATGACATCATAGAATTCGAAAAAGTATACAAAGAAATTAATGATAAATTCGGTAAGTATATGCAAGAAAAATTCTTCTCTGTGATGACGAATGTCTATTATTTCAAGTACAAGTACTTGGTTGAAAGGCAAGACGGAACCTCCAAGCTGACAGGAGGGGAAATAGAATATCCTAAACTGGATGACTTGGACTTAAAATTAATTTCTCTTCTTTCTAACCAAGGAAGGATGCCGTTAGTAGAAATTGCGAATAAGCTGAATTCTAATGCAAAGCTAATCAAAACTCGGATGAAAAGATTAGAAAAATTGGGAATAATAACTTGTTATAACGTAAAAATAAACCATAGATTGCTAGGATATAGTCAAAGAAAAGTGATGCTCAATCTAAACGATATTTCAAGTGAAACGATTCAAAAAATGATAACTTTCCTAACTTTCCACCCATCGACAATTTACATAACCATAGCAATAGGTCAATACGATATTGAGTTTGAAATGATGGAATCTAGCCATCAAGATTTTCATAATCTTTTAAAAGACCTGAAAAATAATTTCCCAAGATTAATCAAAAATTATTATACGGTAATATTCTATCAAGAACCTAAAGTTGGTCAATTTTCTTTTTAAAAATAGACAGTTTGACCTGTCCATTAAATTTAAATAAATCATTTACCTTTATTTTTTGAAGTGAGCGTGATGACAAGCCAATATGTGAAGCTTGGGATAGAAGATCTCGAGAGCATAGAGAAGATTTAAGATTTCTTTTAGTCAGGGCTCTAAACAAAAATCAGGTTCTCATTCTCTCCCAAGTTGAATGCACCTCAAATGAAAATATCACAAGAATACTGAACAGAATTTCTTTTTCTCATGACATTCCTTTATCTACGCTTAAGCTGAACGCTAAAATTCTGAAGAATTTGAATCTAATCACTTTCGGGAATAACTCTCATTTTCAAGCTGTTAAGTTGACTGATTTTGGAAAATTTGTTGTCGAGATAATTGGGGGTGGTAACTCGGAATTCAACTAATTTATCTGAACTTGCGCAACGAGTTGTTGAACCACATGAACTTGTTGAGGGTTTAGATGCTATTCGTTACATTAAAGCCTGTGATTATCAAAAAACATCAGACTATGGAATACTAGCTGAAGAGTTGTACAAAAAATTTGGGCTCCTCGGTAAACAGGTATTAGAGATAGGATCGGGATCGGGAAATCTATGCGAAGAACTCATGACAATGGGTACTGGATTAGTAGTCGGTGTAGATGCTGCTGAAACTATGGTTGCACATGCCTCGAAGAAATATGAGAGTCTTATAAAAGAAGGACGAATGAAGTTTGTTAGGGCGTCAGTTTACGGAATGCCCTTTTCTTCTGAGTTTGATATGGTTGTTTGTCAGAACTCTTTTCACCAACTCTACAAACCACGTGAAGCTCTTCAAGAAATGGTGCGTGTAGCTGCCCCTGAAGGAGTAGTATACATAGCCGATTTCCGAAGGGACGTTAGTGAAGACTCTTTTAGAAGACGTGTACAATATACTAAACCAGAAATACGTGGAGACCTCATCAATTCAATCAGAGCCTCCTTAACAAAACAAGAATTTCGAGATATGTTTGATTCAATACCAGACATATCTTTTTCAGTAAAAGATGCAGAAAATCCCACTGGGTTATCTGAGAGAGTAGATGAACTAATCAAAAGAGACCCTGTTCCACATTGGTTAGATTATCTTATTTCACAAAGAGTTGAAATCAAAAAGTTCAAAAGGAGATGTATATGATGACCTCAAAAATCTATCGATCAGATGTAGTCGGGAGCATGCTTAGACCTAAATATCTTTTAGAAACACAGGAACTATTTAAAAAAGGGAAAATCACGCATTCAAAATTAAAAATAGCTGAAGATAAAGCAGTAAAAGAAGCTGTTGCTATTCAAGAAAGAACAGGAGTGGACGTGTTAACAGATGGCGAAATGCGCAGACCTGTATTCTGCCATAATTTTGTTGATGCAGTTGATGGGTTTAAATGGAATATCTCCGGTAACACAGTAATTTGGTTTGATATGAAAGGAAATAAAATAGTGGATCCAGTAACAGTTGGAGTTGTAGATAAAATTAAGAAAAGGCACGATATATCTGTTGAAGAATATTCTTTTCTTAGAGGCGTAACAGACAAACCTAAAAAAATAACTATTCCAAGCCCTACAATGATGAGTTATTATTTTTTACCTGGGGTTTCTGACAAAATTTATCCATCTGCTAACGAATACTTAGACGATGTTACTCGTATTTTAAAGGATAGTGTTTCTGAATTGGAACATATTGGAGTAACATACATTCAAGTGGACGCCCCAGAATTCGGCATGTTGCTCGATCCCGTTCAACAAGAATGGTTCGCAAATAAAGGATTCGATCCAGACAATCTAGTCCGTGAAGGTATTGATATGATAAATGAAGTTTTAGGAGACTTTTCTGGAACTAAAGGGCTTCACATTTGCAGGGGGAATGATAAGAATCGTTTCATGGCCAAAGGTGGTTATGATAAAATCGCTGAAGTAGTATTCAAAAAATCTAATGTAGACAGACTTTTATTAGAGTTCGACAGTGATAGAACAGGAGACTTTTCTCCTTTAAGTTGTGTGCCAAATGACAAAATAATAGTATTAGGTCTTATTACTACAAAATCTCCAGTTCTAGAACGGCCAGAAGAGGTAATAAGCAGAATCGAAGAAGCAGCTGAATATGTACCAAAAGAATGTCTCGCAGTAAGTACACAATGCGGGTTCGCCTCGGTAGCCAAAGGAAATAATCTAACTTTTAAAGATCAAGAAAATAAGTTGAGGATGGTCTCGAAAGTAGCTAAGCAGGTATGGAACGATTAGACAGCTTTTACTGTCGGTCTGATTTATAAATCTGTATGTAATAATAAAGTCTGGAATTTGCTGTATGGGATATAAATCAATCCAAAAGATATCTTAAAATGTGTCTATGCGAAAATAGTGATATAGTGGTATGATATGGACGTAGAAACAAGGCTTGAACTGATAAAAAGAGTTGGAGAAGAAATAATCACGGAACAGGAATTAAGAGAATTACTAGAAACTAAAGATCATCCTATCGCTTACGATGGTTTTGAACCTTCTGGCCGAGTCCATATTGCTCAAGGTCTTCTACGTTCTATAAACATAAACAGAATGACAAAAGCTGGTTGTAAGTTTAAGATGTTGGTTGCTGATTGGCATGGATGGGCAAACAACAAAATGGGTGGAAATTTAGATAAAATACAGCTTGTCGGGAAATACTTGATTGAAGTCTGGAAAGAATGTGGAATGGACCTAAAGAATGTTGAATTTATCTGGGCGAGTGATTTTGTCGAAGATGAAGAATACTGGAAAAAAGTTATGCAAGTCGCTAGAAACAGTACTCTGCAAAGGATTGTTAGATGTTCTCAGATAATGGGAAGGTTAGAAACTGAAAACCTGAGTGCTGCGCAAATACTTTATCCCTGTATGCAGTGTGCAGACATATTTCATTTGAAAGCGGATATAACGCAATTGGGA
>JAPLUX010000054.1 GCA_026397455.1 Candidatus Aenigmatarchaeota archaeon
AAAACAAAAAATAAACGGTAAACCGATCATTTATTTTGATAGCTCTTGTGTGACTCTCAAACCAAAACAAGTCGTAGAAGCGATGAATGAATACTATGAGGAATATCCTGGATGTGCAGGTAGAAGCATACACAAATTTGGAAACAGAGTAACAGACAAAGTCAAAGAATCAAGAGAAACAATCGCAAAATTCATAGGAGCAAAAAAACCTGAAGAAATCATATTTACGAGAAACACTACTGAAGGCATAAACTTGCTCGCACATTCTTTAGGTCTGAAAAAAGGAGATATTATCTTGACAACAGACAGAGAGCACAATTCTAATCTATTGCCATGGCAAGTATTGGCAAAAACTGTTGGAATAAAACACAAGATTGTCTATTCAAAAAAAGACATGACTTTTGATATAAACGGGTTTGAAAAAATTGTCAAGGATGCTAAACTAGTATCTTTTGTTCATACTTCAAACCTCGACGGATATACACTACCAATTGAAGAAATCATAAAAATTGCTCATGACAATGATGCTTTAGTAATATTCGATGGTGCTCAATCCGTACCACATAAATCTGTAAATGTAAAGAAACTTGATGTTGATTTCTTCGCTTTCTCTGGCCACAAGATGCTTGGTCCTTCCGGAACTGGCGCCCTTTACGGAAAACAACATCTATTGGAAGAGTTGAACCCATTCATGGTCGGTGGAGATACTGTCCAGAAATCAACTTATGATTCTTGTATTTTCTTAAAACCTCCAGAAAAATTCGAGGCTGGTTTGCAGAACTATGCTGGAATTGTGGGTTTTGCCGCAGCAGCTGAATATCTAGATAAAATCGGAAAAGAGAACATTCAAAAACATGAGATAGAACTTAACAGAATCATAACTCAAGCTATAGAAAATATAGACGGATTGAGTATAATCGGTCCTTCTTCTCCAGAATTAAGAGGTGGGATAATATCGTTCAACATCGAAGGAATAAACCATCATGACATCGCGATGATGCTGGATGAACGTGCAAACATAATGATACGATCAGGTCAACATTGTGTCCATTCCTGGTTCAACGCGCATGGAATCGATGGTTCTGCCAGAGTATCCTTGTATCTTTACAACACAAAAGAAGAAGCAAAGGTTTTTATAGATAACCTGAAAGAGATTTCTAAGCTAAGGTGAGAAAAAATGGTCATTTGTATAGTCGCGATGGTTGTATTCTCGATACTAGGAATATTCAGCGTAAGATGGAGAAGAGTTGCAAAAGAAGCTTTTCAGTGCGTTTTTAAGATGATTCAGTTTAAGCCATGCGACGTAAAATTAGAAGAAAAAATAAAATCAAAAATAACGTCAAAACTCATGATATTTCCAAAACTGGCAAAGTTATTTTACAAAAATTTCAAGGTCATTTCTTGGATTTTTACCATAGCATTTTTTGCTAGCATGTTCTACACTGTTTATTCTCTGTACAATTTATTTGTTTTTGGGAGTTGTTCTCCTGGTTCAACCTGTATTTTCAACCCGCAAGGAAACATTACCGATAATAATGTCTGCGTGATAAATGCAAAGTTTGTGGAATTTTATGGAGAAGAGTGTCCACACTGTCAGAAAATGGCTCCAATACTAGAACAAGTTGAAAATGAAACTGGAGTAACTTTTGAGAAGTTAGAAGTATGGCATAATGATACCAACAGAGCAGAGTACTTGAAACATGTTGACGAGGTAATGAAAGATTGTAACCTTCAACACGAAGGGATTGTTGTACCAACGTTCATGAGCATGAAGAACAATAAATCAATCTGTGGAGAAACAACAGCTGAACAACTTAAACAATTCATAAAAGATAATGGCTAATCCTTTAGTACTCACGCCATTTATGACCGCATTTAGTGCAAGAGTAAAACCTTGTCGGTGGTTCGTCAGCAGCTCTAGTCTGTTGCATGTACCAATAAGCCTCATTATTATCGCATTCAGGACAAATTATTCTCGTTTTAGGATACTCTTTGAATGTTTCAGCCTCATCCATAACGATTACTTTTTTCTCCTCATGTATTTTCTCTTCGATTATAGCAGTAGAAGCAGACTTTTCTCCACGGGATACATAACCACATTTTCGGCAAGTGTACTTCATCTTTCCTTTTGATTTCTCTGGTATCATCAAATTTCCACATTTATCGCAGAATTTCATCTCGAGATACCTCCTAAGAATTGTGTTAAGAGTAACTTAGGCCAACCCAAGAAAGGTATAACTAATACCGCTTTTCCGTATATTTTTACAGGTTTCCACGGGTCGAATGCTGGGTTGTGATCGCCCTTTGTTGTGATTTGACCATTCTCGAACTTTACAATCCTGTGGACTATGGGAGTATTCTGTCCGCTTATATCATAAACGATGACATCACCTATCTTTAGATCTTTCTCAGGAACACCCATAATAACCAGTGCATCCCCTTTTAGAAAACCATTTTTTATCGGCCAAGAGTCTATCTGTTCTTTTGAATAGTTGAAATTATTCTGTAGGAATTGATAGTGTTTAATCTGCGTAGTAGAATCATGAGTCATCGATTCAGAGACAACAGCTACGACAGGTAATTTTGTTCCTAGTAATAAACCTAAACCATAATTTAGCAGGTATGCTGCAACGATTCCTAAGATTATGTAAACAACAGTTTCAACATATTCATTATTTTTTTTCAAGCTCTTCCCTCACTTTCACCTTTTATCAACGCGGAAGCGATCAAATGAGCAACTCTTAACGGCTCTGGGATAAGACTTCTCGTGCAACTCAGTTTTATTATCCTTTCCACTTCTTCTTTTTTTAAACCTTTAAATTGAAAGTAAATATTCTTATTCTTTTCGATTTTCATTTTATAAATCTTTCCTGCATCTTCTATACATTCCCATCTGTTTTCAAAATCATCAAGGTTTTTTAGCGCACTTTTTATATCTTCTAAGTTAGGCATCTTCCTGTTTACCACGACTACAGGCAAACCAGTCTTTTCGTAAAGTTGATGTATGTTGATTATGTTGAAACCACCGATGGTTATTCCTTTTAACATTATCACTCTCAACTGTTTTTTGTGTCTAGATTCATTAATGATTTTTATCAAGGTATCAGTGGCATCCATTCCGTCTATTGAAATATCAGTCTTCAATATACCGTCCAAGAAATTCCCACCCCTGAATACAACTCCTATGACAGGGACTTTGCCCTTTGAACGGGGAATGAAAGGACTATCATCAAACCCTACAATCCTTATTTCTTTTTTTATATTCCGCATAATTCCTTCTATGTGTAACAAAAGGCTTAAATTCTTTATGTTTCATCTTTGAATCGATAACATGTCGTTCAAAACTGAGCAAGCGAGAAGGTTGATGAGGTTAAAACTCATTACTCAGCCACAAGTGATAAGTCATATAGAAATGGTTACTAAAAAGGCTGTAGAGATAGGAAGAATCCTGAGAGAAAAGGGGTTTGATGTGGATTTAGAATTAATCGAGATGGGTGGTTATCTTCATGATATCGGCAGGAGTGTCACACACGGTGTCAGTCATGCTGTAGAAAGCGGAAAGATACTGACGAAATTAGGCTTTTCTGAAGCATTGATAAGAATGGTAGAACGCCATGTCGGAGCTGGAATAACGGCAGAAGAGGCAAGAAAGCTAGGTTTACCCGTTCAAAATTATATCCCAGAGACATTAGAAGAAAAGATTCTTGCTTATGCTGATAAGTTCCTTGAGAGTGAGTTTGTTTTTAAGACTGTAAATGATGAACAAGTAGCAGAGAGAAAAGACGTAGATTATGGATCGATTGAACCGACTTTAGATAGATTCAGGAAATTGTTCGGTCAGAAGAGCCCAGTCGTTCTAAGACTAGAGAATTTAAGGGATGAAATAGAAAACCTTATCAACTGCAAAAGAGAATGCAATACTTAAATTTTTAATTCAAAACAACTATAGTTTAAAGGAGATTGAAATGGTAAAGAAAACTTTCCCAGAAGCGATGAACCGTCTGTACAACAGAGTGTTCGTTTGTAGAAAGTGCAAGAGTAAGATTAGGACGGATTATTCTAAGATCAGAGAAGGGAAGGCTAAGTGTAGAAAGTGCGGTTCCAGAATTTTGAGACCTAAAAGAAAAGAGAAGAGAACGGTCTGATAGGATGGATAGTAAACTCGTTAAAGAATGGTTGGATAAGGGTTTGTTGCCATCTAAAGATTTTGATTTCTTCACTAGAAGAGAGAACTTTGTTGTCGGAAAACAAATTAACCAACCTGCTCAAGTCGAGTACAACTGTCCTTTTTGTGGTTTCTACGAGATAAAGACTATAGAGATGGAAAAGGGAAAGAAGAAATTCAAGAGGCCAAAGTTTGATTGTTCTAAATGCGGGAAGACGATATTGGTTCCTGACTTGAAGAAAGAATAATTTATTATATAAAAACAAATATTATTTGAGGTATATCGTTATGAGCAAATTTAACACGTTAATTTTATTACCCATTTTCTTACTGTTGTTACCATTGGCTAATGCTCAAGGATACAATCCAGTACGAGAACGATATGAATTGAGTCTGGGCTATACGAATATTATAGTAATTGTAATCGCAATAATAATCCTGATTGTAATAATTTATGGTGGGTTCAAATTCTTTGCCAAGAGAAAATGATTTCTAAAGCATATACTATTTTATTAAATTTCTAGAACAATTTTTAAACGATGATAATCCCGATCTGTGAAATCTGCAAGGGCGGAAGATTACTCTGTGGAAAAAAATTCTGTCCTATAGTCCAGAGATTAAAATTCTGGAAATCCACGATCGAAAACGTGAAAGATTCTTTCTTTGGAACTAGTCCACCTTCCGTCTTTGTCGGTCAACACAACTACCCCCGCGTTAATGTCGGGATATTATCGCC
>JAPLUX010000085.1 GCA_026397455.1 Candidatus Aenigmatarchaeota archaeon
ATGTGGACATACAAGGAGAAAACAAGAGGAAATTTACTACAATCCTCATAAGAGGGGACACAATCCTATACGCTTCTCCTGTTTAAGTACAAAGTGATTTGAATGAGCAAAGGTACACCATCTTTTGGTAAACATAATAAAAGAAGTCATGTCCTTTGCAGAAGATGTGGAAGAAGAGCTTTTTTCATAAAGAAAAGAAGATGTTCTGCTTGCGGTTATGGTGCTAGTTCTAAGATTAAAAATTTTAAATGGCAAGAAAGGGACATTCACAGGAATAGAAAGAGGTAGTTTATATTAAACAAAACTTTTAAAGTTTTAATTTATCTTTTTCTCATATTTATTGTAAGCATTATTGGGCCCGTAGCTCAGCATGGTAGAGCAGCTGGCTTTTAACCAGTTGGCCCCGCGTTCAAATCGCGGCGGGCCCATTCGTGATTTTATGTGGAAAAACCCAGTTCCGACTGTTGATGTAATAATCGAAAAAGATGATAAAATAGTCATTATTAGAAGGAAAAATGAGCCTAAGGGGTTGGCATTACCAGGCGGTTTTGTCAACGAAGGAGAAATTCTAGAGGAAAGAGCAATCATAGAAGCTAAGGAAGAGACATCTCTCGATGTTGAATTAAAAGAATTATTGGGTGTTTATTCCGACCCTAAAAGAGACCCTAGACTTCATACTATTACACCTGTTTTCATAGGCAAACCTGTAGGGGGACATGTAAAAGGCGGTGATGATGCTGCAGATGCCTTCTGGATGAATATCAATGAAATAAAATCACATGAATTTGCTTTTGATCATAAAAAAATTCTCATGGATTACTTAAAATGGAGAAAGCAAAAAGGAACTTATTGGTCGACTAAGTAGATTTACATGTTATTGAAAATTTATGACAAATTGTTGAATCATTTTGGAAACCAGAATTGGTGGCCCGCAGACACAAAATTTGAAGTCATCGTCGGAGCTATTTTAACTCAACAAACATCATGGAAAAATGTTGAAAAATCGATCAAAAATCTGAAAAACGAAAATGTGCTTGAACCAAAAAAATTATTCAATCTGCCAGTAAAAACATTAGAAATTTTGATAAGGCCATCTGGATTCTTTAAAGTAAAATCAAAAAGATTGAGAAGTTTCTTAGAATTCTTTGTTGAAAATTATGACGGTAATTTGGATAAAATGTTTGAATTATCTTTGAATGACTTGAGAAATAATTTACTTTCTGTTCATGGAATTGGACCAGAGACTTGCGATTCAATAATCTTGTATTCAGGTGATAAACCAGTTTTTGTTGTTGATGCTTACACATTAAGGTTATGCGAAAGATATCCAATTATAAAAACAAAAAAATATGAAGAAGTTAGAGAGTTTTTCGAGAAAAATTTACCAAAAGATGTTAATTTATTCAAAGAATTCCATGCATTAATAGTAGAGCTTGGAAAAAATTATTGCAAGATCAAACCAATATGTGAAAAATGTCCGTTGAATGAAGGCTGTAAACATGAGATTAGTAATAACGACATGCCCAATAGATAAATCTCAGAAATTGATAGATGAAATATTAAAATCAAAATTAGCTGGATGCGCGAATAAAACAGAAGTTGACAGTAGATTTTGGTGGAAAGGGAAAATCGATGAAAAAAAAGAATCTTTGATAATATTTAAAACAAGAGAAGAATTAGTAGAGAAGTTATTCAAAAAGATAAAAGAAATACATCCTTATGATATTCCAGAAATAATTGAAATAAAGATTGAAAAAGTTAATGATGAATATCTGAAATGGTTAAAAGATGTAACAAAGGGCCCGTAGCTCAGCATGGTTGAGCAGCTGACGTATGGTTGAAGCTCTTAACAACTGAGGAGCCACCAGAAGTTTATGCTGGTAAAGGTCGTGGGTTCAAATCCCTCCGGGCCCACTCAATATTTTATTTCTTTTCTGCCCTTTATTCTGGCAATAACCTCAACATAATCCTTAAAATTAACATCTCGAATTTTTTGAAGTATCTGCTCTTCAATCTGAAAAATTCCTGTTGTATCGTTCATTTCAACGACAATTCTTACAGGTTTATCTTCACCTTCCATAACAGAAACATTCTCTATCGCCAAAGCAGAAAATTTATGTATATCTGGCTTAAATAATTTATAAGGAATTCTTGCTCTACCTTTAGTCATGTCTGTACCGTCTGCAGTTGCGACTATCTTTGACTCCAAACTAGTGGATCTATATTTACCGAGATGACATAGGATTTCTTCGATGATGATGCTTCTCATTCTTGCTATTTTTCCAATACTTACATTAAGGTCAACTGTTTTGAGCATTCTTGTTATGATACTATGCGCTAATATGACGCCTAAGATTTCATGATCATCTCTTGATATGCTGTTTCCAAAGTCATGTACATAAGCTCCAAGTAACAATGCCATTCTCACATCTTCTGAATTCCCGATTTCTTCGAGTATTATATTTCCAAGAATCTTTTTTTTCTCCAATATAGAGTAGATTTTCAATGCGTTCAATGCCACAATCTTTGCGTGGACTCTACCGTGATCATTGAAACCCATCCTCACTACCATAACTTTGTTAGCTTGCTCTAGTAGATGATAAACCTCTTCATCTTCTTCGAGTATTCTCAGGAGTTTTGAACATTTTTTATATTTTTTTAATTCTTCTTTCAATTCTTTATCAATAGAACTCTCATGTGTCATAAAAATCTATTAGTTATCAGTCTATATATCTTTCTGAATAGTCTAAATCTTAAATGGTGGTGGTGTTGGTTTAATCTTATTTCTTCTGAAAAGATACACAACCCAACCCACAATTACAAATACAACAAACATTTCCCAAACAAAAATTGATATTTGAGTCATGAATAAAATACATGCTATTATTGAGATTATAGGAATTACTTTACTTTCTAAAACAAACATTTCTCCCTTAAACTTTTTAATCAATCTCAATACTGCAAAACAACTGAATAAATAAGTAACCAAAACTAAAAGAATTGACAAACTTGCAACAAGTTTGAAATCTGGTACAGCAAAAATTATTATGACTGCTAAGATTGTTTGAAGAATAAGAGCATAATCTGGAGTTTTATATTTTTTGTTAACATGTTTAAGGAAACTAGGGAATAAATTATCCGCAGATATGGCCATTGCTATTCTTGCAGATGCGAGTATGACTGCATTCAATGCTCCAATAATCGATATCAATCCACCAATAAGTAATATAATAGTACCAGTACTACTCATAAAAATTTTAGAAACATCAACTAATGTAGAAAAAGGACCATACTTAGTCCAACTCATTACGCCTAAAGTTACAAAAGCTATCAACAAATAAAGAGAATTGGTAACTAGAATTGAAACCATAATTGCTTTTCTGATATTTTTCTTAGCACTTTTTATTTCTTTTTCTGGTACTGTTATTATCTCCACACCGAGGTATGCCCATAGAATAAGGATTGTTGATGAGCCTATCGCAGATACGATTGTTTTACCTTCTGGTACATATGGTTGAAAATTCGAAAATTTTACGAAGAATAATCCTAAAATCACGAATATTATCAACGGTATCATTTTTCCAATTGTGAAAACGTCTTCAATTTTTCCCCCAGATTTTACTCCCCTTATGTTGATGATAGTTAAGACGACTGTAATTATTAGTGATATCATAACCCTCATAAGATGACTCAACTGTGGAAAAAGTACTTCTAAGTATAGTGCTATAGCTAAAGTTTCTCCAGCTATTGTAACCCAATAATAAACCCAAAATATCCAACCTGTCATGAAACCTGCTGTGTTTCCAAACGCATGATGAACATAGGCATAAGGACCACCGGCTTCAGGGACTTTTGCTGCGAGTTCTGCAAAACATAATCCAGTTAAAATAGAAAATATACCACCTATAACCCAAGAGACTAAAGAAAGAGTTCCAGCTTCTCTTCCGGCAAGTAAAGGCATTATGAATATTCCAGAACCGACTATAAAACCTATACCGAGCATAACCGCTTCTAAATAGCCTAAACCTCTAATCAAGCGAATTTTACGCATATTTATATAATTATTTTTTTCTTAATTAAGTAAACTCTCGATATTTTAAATTAAAAAATAAAAATCAAATCAAGGTGATTGAATGAAAGTAATCGTATCAGCCGTAAAGGGTGCTGGCAAATCTACAGCGATAAAGTTTGTTTTAGAAAAGAAACCTGACATCAAAATGATATCGGTAGGAAATTATTTTGAAGAAGCTTACAAGGAATTGGGGTTAAAAAGAGATGAAGGAGACAAATCTGTTGATAGAGAAAAACATAAACAAATTCAGATTAAAGCATTCGACTTGATATCAAAAGAAATTAAGAAACATGAGAACGTGATATTAGACACGAATTTGTTCTTCACCAAAACTGAAGGTTATTTTCCTGGTTTACCAGAATTTGTCTTAAAAAAAATTGAACCAGATGCTATCGTTATAATGGAATATAAACCAGAATTCATCTTAGCTAGAAGAGAAAAAGACATTAAGGCCATAGGCAGAGAAAGATCTGCTAGTCTGACTCCAGAGGG
>JAPLUX010000180.1 GCA_026397455.1 Candidatus Aenigmatarchaeota archaeon
CCATTATGGGCACACGATAATTTAGTAAAAGGTAAAAGACTAGTTTACGAACTAGCAACTAATTCATAATACTAAGTTTTATATTACATAATGAACAAGAACAAATCCCGCAATTTATCGTTAAAAAGCTGGTATCTCAACTGGCTAAAGAAACAAGACTTAGGAAGTTTTGGAAATCTTCTTTGTTGGTTCTATTTGTATTTGTTTGCATTTGTTTTGTTTTATTATTATTTTTTATGTCGGCAAGCAGTGCTCTAGGAGATATACAACCTAGAGAATGGCCGTCTAATCCACATAATCGTTTCAAATAGTATGAAACTACTCGATATTTCTCACTACCAGAATCAAGCAGGCAAAATAGATTGGAATAAAGTAAGCAAGACTGAATATAAAGCTTGCTTTGTAAAGTGTACCGAAGGAATCGGTTGGAAAGATACTTTCTATCAAACCAATAAAGAAGAAGTAAGAAAGGCTGGACTTCTCTTCGGGGCGTATCACTTTGCAAGAATGAACGACCCTGTTAAAGAGGCTAAGTACTTCTGTGATAACGTAGGAGATTTACAAGCAGGAGAAATAGTCATTCTCGATTTCGAGGTAAATGGAACAGTAGACTGGTGTTTTAAGTGGCTCAAAGAAGTGGAAAGGATTCTCGGTTTCAAACCAATGCTCTATACCAACGAGGCAAGAGTGAAAGGAATGGATTGGAAGACTGTCGTAGCAAATAACACAGGATTATGGGTCGCTAAGTATGCGTCACAGGCTATCTATGTCCCAGATTACCTCCAAAGAAGTCCTGTGAGTGGTCAGTGGCCTTTCTGGGCTATCTGGCAGTATTCAAGTAGAGCATCTGTATCAGGAATCGTGGGGAATGTAGATGTAAACGTAACAAAAATGTCCATTGAAACATTGAAGAAGTATGGCAAGAAGGTCGAATGCCTACATTGTAAAGTACATTGTCCCGTTATTTAATAAAAATAATTATGTTACAAACACTTGGAGGTCGTAAGTTCGTCTTTGCAGTATTACTCGTAGTATCAGCACTCACTCTTTCAGTTATAGGAAAGATAAGTTATGATCAGTTCCTATCAACTGCTCTCTGGGCATTAGGAATATTCGCAACTGCTAATGTAGTTCAAAAAGTAAAATAGTTCAGTAAGAGAAATAAGAAAACCGACTCATGTCGGCTTTTTTATTATAACGCTTCATCTGGTATTTCTATTTCATCGTAATCTTTAACTTTTTCTCTCCCATTTACTGTCATGAGTTTAGCGGCTTTTCTTCTGAATGCCAGTCCCTCAGGACTGTTCATCTTATGGTTTATATCTGCACTACATGCTCTACAACAATTCCCCAAGTAACAGTAATACCCAAAGTCTAGTGTTGGGTTACATTCAAACCCACACATGAAGCAATTCTTTTTTACTTTCTTTTTGTATTCTCCTCTGCTATCTCCTAATTCATCGATTCTTTTCTGTGTTGATATTGTTTCGTTTATTTCCATATTATTTTGTCCATTTTAATAACATAAGATTCCAATTACTTTTGTCTGGAGTATCATATATCTTTCCATCTGGTCGTATAAACTTATATTCAAATCCAGGGAAGTCTTCTTCTTTAAGGTCATGGTTTAAGTGATATTCTCCCCATGCTCCTTTTGGTTCTTTATATGGGACAGTTGCCAAAAGAGTATTACAATGCTTTTTCAATTTTTGTGCCATTTCCTTCGTATTTGTAAGATGTTCAAGACATTCAAAAATAATTATTGTATTATATTCTCCTATTGGCCATTTATTTATATCGGCATTAATAAAAGTGGCATCTGGATATTGGTCTTTTGCAAATTCTATAATTTCTTTATTATAGTCTACTCCTTTATACTTTTTATCTCTAAAATATCTTGAACCATATCCACTTGAACAGCCAATATCAAGAATATAATCTCCAGTAGCATTTTCTTGTGCCCATTTGTAACGAACATCTTCATAGAGAGAAACTGGTGAAAGTGCTCCAAACACCGCACGTTCTGGACCATCTGGATTGCCCGCTAGTGTTTTGTCTAGCCATTGCTGATATATAACAGCGTCTTTGTGTAAACCAAGCTTCTCAAGTCGTTTTGGGAGTAATAACCTATCTTGGTAACTATGAGATTCAATTAATTCATAAAACTTATCTTTCTTATTAGCTTCTGTTCCTTTTGTAGTACAAAAGTAATGATGATGGATAATCTTTGCTTCTTCACAATATTCTAATAGATTCACTGCTCTCAATCGACAAGAAAGTTCTACATCTACTGAGTTATGAAAGTAAGCAGAGTTAAAGAATTCTCCATCGAGTTCTGGGAGTAAGTTTTTAGAAGCTAACCAGTGATTTGCTAAAGTTCCATTCCAATGACCATCATTGAAAACTACTAACCCTTTATCTCTAAATTTCTCTTTGAAACAGATAAATGCATTTTCGAGCCATCCTCGTTCAACTTCGCAATCATCTGCAATGAAAACTGTGAGAGATCCACTGCTCTCAGAAACACCTGAATTAAACTTTTCAATAGCAGTACCTTCGCCATCTTTTTTAATGATTTCATAGTTTGGATAAATAGTATGTTTTTTGATAGATTCTTCGAGTCGTTTCATCCCTTCTGGTCTACAAGTAGGAACGACTATAGATATCAAAGGAAGTTCTCCATAAAACCAGTTCAGACCGTTTAAGACTACTTGTTCAGGAGGGGTAAACTTCATCGCCTCTATCCACCATTTTTTTGCTACTTCTTTTTTACCAATCCTGTCATAAAGTGCTGCCAACTTGTCTGGAATTATCCATCCATATAACTCTCTTTGATTCAAATATCCCTGTGGATTGAAATTTACCGTCATAGCGGCTTCTAAATAGGTAATTGACCTTTCTATATCACCTTTACGTTCTAGGAAGTCTGCGAACGCTTTAAATGGTTCTCTTCTTCTGTCGTTCATTTCGATAGACCGCATAAAACACTCTTCTGCTTTCTCAAAGTTTCCTATGTTCTCATAACAGATTCCCATTTCAACATACGCCTGCCCAAGTTCTGGTCTCCACCACCCTATTTCTATTGCTCTCGTTAAAAGTTTGATAGCCTTTTCCCATTGTCCGTTGTAAAAATACTCCCTCCCCAAATAGTACGTATTTCTATCATCGTTTTTATCTTCAAGTATTGAGTATTCAAGTTTCGAAAGGTAGTTAGCTCTATTCTCTGATTTTATCTGCCAATGGTGTAGATAAATCTTATCTGTATATAAACGGCGTGGTTCTCCATCTATAGGAGTGTGTATTTCATGAACCTTTTTAGTCCATTTTAGTTTAGATTTTCTGAAGAACTTAGTATGTTCAAATTCAAGTCCAGGAGTTCCGTCTTCATTATGTTGAAAACAAAATCTATAAGAGAGCTGGTCTGTAGTATCTAAAAGTTTCTCTACCTCATCTAAGTCCCATTCAACAACCTCGTCTGCGTCTGGCTGAAATACCCAGTCGTTCTTCGTAAAAGTAAGTGCAAAGTTTCTTGCTACAGAATAATTAAAAAGTTTTGACTTTGTTGTAAAAGTTGGAACAAATCCATATCGTTTTATAAATAGATTCATGTCTGATTGTGTTGGTGTTTCAATAAACTGAGACCCAGCTTCTATCACATTACATCCAAAATCTTTTGCAATTTTTACAGTATTGTCAGTTGATCCAGTATCCATAACCACAATATCGCTAACTCCTTTTAATGAATTGAGTAACCTAGGAATGGTTTCCTCTTCATTTTTTACTATGATAGCGCAAGAGAATTTCATATTATTTATATACAATACTTATTACAACAAGAGCATTTACTAATACTATACCAATGTTTTTTTATATAATTATGACCAAGAAGAATACACCTTTGATAACATTTTTTATTTGGACAAACCATTGTTGTATTTTTCTTCCCAGTAGCAGTATTAAAACCAACAAATTCTGTTTCTTCTTTTTTTGATCCACAGTACCAACAAAACTTAGTTTGTTTTTTATATTCTTTCGTTCCAATATATCCAGTAGAGCCTCTTACATAAATAATAGGACTCTCTTTACTAGATTTATATCCAGTAACTTTCTTTTTCTTTGGGCACAAACAATGGCATACAAGACTTTTATCTTTACAATATTTATAATGTCCTAATTTTCCTTCTTTTTTTGCTTCGTGTATACATTTTTTCATATTATTTTAACCAATGTTTTAGTTCATCGTTTGTAACCATTTTATTGTAGTCGGTTATTCTGTCTTCATTTAACCATTGCCGCAGAAAACCTATATTACTGAATATACGTTCTCTCTCTTCTTCTAAAAGATGCTCAATAAGAGTAACGAGTTCTTTCTTTGTTTCTCCACTATATACGTCTAGAGGAAACATATTTTTCCAGTCTTTCATAATTCTTTGTATTCTTTTAGAAAGTCTATAAGTTCTTGTTTAACATATATTGAACCCTTATCTTTTGAATACTTCTCAATAAGTTCTTTTACTTTTTTCTCTTTCTGACACTCACAGAAACAACAGTCTTTAAATCCGCAG
>JAPLUX010000133.1 GCA_026397455.1 Candidatus Aenigmatarchaeota archaeon
TCAACCTTTATCGATGAATCAAAATAGAAATCTTCTATTTTTGACTGTTCTGTCGTGACGACCTTCACGCCTGTGTAAAGTGAATCTACGTTATCAGATACTCTGAGGCTAAGATAATCTTCAGCTTTGATGCCTAATGAAGAGCACTTCAATCTGATATTGATGTCTTTGGAGACGAGTATTGGATTTGAGTCTGGCGATGATGCACACAATTGCATCACAAATCCGATGATCATGTTGTCTACCGATGATCCATACGTCAGTTCTGGTGGAAGCAAATCACGTATTTCAGCAGAAGATGCTAAAATCTTCAAGTGTCCGCCTGATCTTAATTCTACTCCTATAGAGATATCACCTCCTTCACTGAGGTTAGATAACACACGAGTAACTTCTCTGCAGTTGCGGCCGACTTCATCAGATCTGCTCTTGTGTTTATCAAGTTCTTCAAGGACTAGGATCGGAACGATGAGATCGTTGTCCTGGAAGTTATTGATGCAACTTGGATCGCTGATGAGAACGTTAGTATCAAGTATGTATGTTTTCTTCATATGATATGGAAACCCTTGTACAATTTACGCCTTTGAAAAATTATAGACTAAAGCAGGCTCATGGAAAATAAACAAAAAAATATCAGACTTCCGCTAGTGACAAATGTAACTTGTTTTGAGGCAGTCGATAAAAATAATTCATCATGTAAAAGACAGTCATGTAAGCAATGGATAAATTACGCCGAAGGCAAGAACTGTGTCTTACTAACAGCACAAAAAGGACCTTTGACACTTCGTGAAATTGGCAAAATTTATGGATTGACTAGAATGAGAATTTGTCAAATAGAAAAGGGAGTCTTTCAAAAGATTAGAAGCTTTATTCTTTAATCGATTTATTGCTTCTTCTTTTTAAAGAAGTTATTTTTTTGCTGTTTTTCTTCAACTAATACTTCCTCTGTCAAAGTGGAAACTTTAGCTGTCACAACTTCAACACTCTCAGCTGCAGAACTGACTACAAGAGAATCTGTTTCTTGATTAACAGATTCGACAGGTTCAACAGGTGTTTCGTTGACAGACGCTTGTTCTTTCTCTTTTAGCACATTTACATTAGCTATATCAGCAGTTGATAATGAAAAAAAGGCGCTCTTTAGCGGCAGCTTAATTTCATCTTCTTCAATGACTTCTTGAGAATTGCTAAACTTTGGAACTAAGTTACCGTCAACTAAAATATATTGTTTCGAAGTGTCTAAATTTAGCTCAGCTAAACGACGTCGTATTGTCATGTGTGATCTCATCATGTCTCCTTAGAATAAATAAGCCAAAGGGTTCCGATTTGACCAAAAATCGGAACCCTTTGTAATTTCATGCTATCAAATGGTTAGTCACCCCTTCTCAGGTTTCGATTCCTTGTCTCTTTCAACGGTTAGCTTTACGAATTCCCTAGAAAGCTTCTGAATGGCTCGAAGACCCTTTCGAAGTCTGACCCCAGCTGCGACCACGCCTCTTGCATTCTTCGCAACATCCATTTCAAGGGCTTCACACAGCTGCTTAATTTCTGCCCACTTACTCAAAACAACATTATCTTCACTCATGGCCTATCAATCCTCCTAAGATGAAAAAGTACATTTATTTAATAAAAAGTAAACATC
>JAPLUX010000173.1 GCA_026397455.1 Candidatus Aenigmatarchaeota archaeon
GCTACCTCCTCCAAAGTCGATTGCCATTTTTCAAGTTTTGGCGGCTTCTTCTCATCGGGCAGATATATATCTATGTCGAATTTTGCAAAATGGTTTTTAATCCTTTTAGCGCTATAGCCATTATCCCTCATCTGCTGTACGAGTTCCTCTATCGCCTTCTGTGATATCTTTCGTGGCTGGTCCATACCACGCATCATCTCTCTCGTTTTTACGTTGAAATTATTGATAAGCATGTTCATTGTCGATGCATGAGCTGATGTAGACATCAACATGGTACTGCCGAAAAGTTTGTCTTTTACATGTAGTTTGGCATGATAACTGAATCTTGGCTTTTTTTCTTTCAAAATTCCACCACCAGCACAGGTCGGTCCAAAGGCGTTCCGTTGATGCCGAGTACCTTGCATATCAAATGTGATACATCTTGCTCCCTCATCTTTGTTGAAAGCCCACCAGCAACCTCTCTTTCGATGTAGCCGATATGTATTGTACCGTAAGATACCTTTACAGCATTTCTGTCCCTTGGGTTTGTCGGTTCACGCTCCATTATCAATTCAGTACCAGCTTTGATGTTTGTCCAGATATCCATACGGTTTTTTATTTCACAGAAGGTTATTCCAACTACACTTGCTTGTGTCATATTTTTGCTCCTTTATTTTTTCCATAAAATAGTTTTAAATCGTTATCGATGCCCTGGATTATGTGGGTGGCTGGAAATAATGTGAAACAAAATGCCGTAAACATCCAAACATCAGGCAATCCAGTTGAATACCATACACTGAAATATCGATACAATATAGCGCCCCAACTCATCAATAGTATGAAAAGTCCGATTATCCTTAATACCACTTTTTTTTCGATGTTCATGTTGTATACCATAATTATAGCTCCTGCAATTTGAACCACCTTTCGTGATGGCATTTCATCACTATCTGCATTATACCGCTTTCAGTAATCCTAAGTATGTGAATTTCCTGGCTTTTTTTGCAGTCTTTACAATAACATCCACTGGCTATCATTTTTATTTTCCTCCGGTATTTTTAGGTCTTTTTAAGTCTTTTAAAGTATTTGCAGGTATTGTCTCAATAAATTTTCTGGCTTTGCCAAACTTCTTTCCGTGTGTGAGTACAACATGTCTCTTTCCATCGCTTACTGCTGTAAAGGTTTGCTTGCAAATCAAGCATCTGCATGACCTGTACGCATAAACAATATCACTCATGATTTCTTTTTCTCCTCATAATTACTGTGATAAATTTTAAGGAATACATTATCAATAATTCGTGAAAGTTGTGCCCCTCGGTTCAATGCATCTAGTTCATGGTCTTTTATTCTAACATGAATTACTTTCATGACTTCTTTCGCCCCTTCAATTCTTTCCGTTTAGTCAGACATTCCTTTTTTGTAATCTCTCGATTCTTCGATGCAACGCAAATGATTTTATCGGGATTTTTTTGCCTGTTACAATCTTTACACAACGGTCTTTCACTCATGTTTTCCCTCCAATATAGGGTCGTTCTTATATGAACCATCTAGCCGTCTTTTGATGGCACGCTTCATATGGTCGTCATCTGGGAGTTTGCTGACAAGAAGTTCGGTGTATGCCCTGACTTTCTTTTCATTTCCTTCTAAACCGCCTTCAATGATGCTGAGTATTTCAGAACTATGTTTTAGCACTGTATCATAATTCATGATTTCTTTTTCTCCAAGTATTTTTTCATTAATCTTCTGAATAACTTTGCCACCTCTGGGACTGTCGCATCATATATTGTAAAGGATGTTGATGGAGCGGTCTGCTTGTAATCACCTGGTCTTACTGTTGCAAAGCTCACACGAACTCTATTTTTATTTCTTGTTGTTACTGATTTAAACGTCTTCATATAAAGCCTCCAATGCTTCAGGAATATAATAGAAACCGCCTTTGTCTTTCACGTAAAAGTTTCTTGTCCTTGGTATTTTTACGCCTGAAATCAATTCGTAGAATGTTTCAACACCGTTGTGGCATGTCCTGTAAACAATTGAAAGTGGGTAACGATTATGACCACAGCATGAACCAGATGTTTGTATGCCGTTAAAGTTCAATAGGTAAACCATATCACGTATGCAACCGTCAACCCGGAATTGTTTTCTGTCGTTAATTCTGCATATTACGTTGCTTCTTTTGTCAATATTCTTCATGTTTCACCACTTTGTTGTTATAAAACAACTATTCTTTTTCCTCAATAACAGTTGTGCCACAATGAATGCAGGATTTTGTCCGGCTTCCTTCGATTAGCGTCTGTTTGTTCTTCTCCCATTCATGTCCTTTTGTGCAATATTCACAGTTGTCGCAGATGCCGTTTTCATATTTGCCTCTGAAGGCTATAGTATTTGCTCTGCATTTTGGGCATTTCCAATGTTTTTTGAACCATTTGCTTCTGCACTTCTTACAGACTGCAACTGTGTTCTTCCACATAGTTCTTACTGAACGAGGCCGTTCAACCAGCTCTTTTCTTTGCTCCCCACAATCATGGCATATGACTTTCATGTTTCTTTCCCTCCAGTTTTTTAAGTTCAAAAGTGTTCCATTTGTGTTTTGGATAAACTTGCTCTTTTTCAAATAGCCATTTATCAAAATCTGGAACTGGCTTTCCTTTAAAACCCATAGCTTCTGCATTTTTGCACCAAGAATCTTCAAGTCCCCACTCAATAAATTTATCACATTCCCAGCATAAGCTCCAGATTTCTTTATCGCCAGTGTTTGGCGATGCTCTTTGTAGCGCTGCTTTTTCTTCACTGCATAAAATACAAATATCGTCCATCTGGGGAAGTTTAGGTATCTCTTTACATTCTTTGCAGTAACCTGTCCACCAGCTCTGGGCATGAAATCCGTGATAAGGGCAGGTTTGCAACCCTCGTAACTCCCAGAGACGACAGGATATATGCAGTTTTTTTGCAGTTCTCCACAACATGAAACGAAATAGCCTATCGCTTTTTAATTTGAACAACTTTCTTTTCCTCCTTGAAAACAGGGAAACAGGAATCAACCAACTCATCAAAATTGAATACGGGGATTATCCCTTTGTGTTCCTTGTTTCGTAATGTAGTTTCGTATCTTTCTTTTAACAATTCAATCGCAGAACGGACATCCTCAGAAGGAAATAATAGAAAATATGGATTCGTATAATGTGTTTTTATATAACCGGCGGTCGTCTCTTTTTCTTTTGTCAAGGGATGGAGTTTGTCTAATTTGTCACGGCATTCTTTACAAATAGTTCTTTCTGTACCATCTGGCTTTGTCTCATCTTCCAAGAGGGAAGCAATTGACAAGGGATTATTGTCAATGATAATAGGATATATTTCGTATCGCTTCCCACAGATTTCACATTTAGATTTCTTCATTTCAAGCTCCATCAAGTTATATGCATCTTTCTTGCCCTTTTTATCAGAGTAGTGTGAGATACGCCCATTTCACCTGCTATTTTCCTCCAACTGTAGTTGTATGCTCTCCTTGCCCTGACAATGTTCCAATCTATCTTCTTTTTTATCCCATATGTTGGTTCTCTGAAATCTCTCCGTATTGTGTCACCTGAAGGAAAGAGTTCTACCTCCAATTTGTAGTGTTCAATTCTATTTTTCAAAGTATTGAGACAGCTCTCGGTTTTAGTAATCAATGTCCGAATCTCCTTAAATTCCTGCTCTTTCATTTTTTTACCTGCTATCTCGATATTGCGTTATATATATAGGAAATCCATCGCTGTCAAAACCTATGTTGAAAAAATGCATGCCGTCTTCGTTGGGCGTAGTGTGATTGATGAGCAACATTGTCCCGTGGGAGAACATAGTCACATTATCTGTTTCATTAAAAGGATAGCAGTATTCCTGCATCTCATCGAAAAATGCAACGTACTTTCCGCTTGCCTCAAGGACTTGTATATGGACATCACGTGGAACAAGATATCCGGCAGTAAATCCTATAACAAAAATACCAAGCACCACTATCACAACTGCAATTTTATGTTTTGTATCCATCATCATTTTTCACTTCTTTCCCAAGCAATGTCAACGTCTATTCTTTTCAAAATCATCTTCAATTCGTCAAGAAATGGTTTTGCATACTCATCTGGGATGTCAATTGTTATCTTCATAAATACCCTACTTTGTTTTTAGAACCTCTACGGTGATTCCAGAATTTACTTTAAATTTGGAACCTCTCTTATATCCAAAATCATAAATTAGACCGTGAGTTGTTGCAACTAATGTGCCGAGAAATATTCCAATTCCGTATATTTCATTTATGTGAAAAAAGAAATAAGCACCAATCACGCTTACAATTGCAAATGCAATCAATCTAAGTACCAACATTTCTGCTTTCATTTGCTCAGCTCCTCAAGTCTTTTTTCAATGTCCCTGCGGTTCAAATTGTCGATATTCTTTTCCAGCGAATGTGCGTATTCGTCAAGCCTTACCTCCAATGCATTCCTCTTTTCAGGTGGAACGAAGTTCTTTAGATAGCGTGCAATCGCCTTTGGCTTCTCTTCGTCTGCAAGCCTCTTGATTCTTTTAATTGATAGTTTCATTAGTTGCCTTCCTTCCTTCATAATAGATGACAAGACTGCCACCCAAAGCAAGCATGATTAATCCTATCACAAAGCCAACCAGAAAGATACTACTAGAGTAAACAAAAGCAAGATACGTTGATATAACTGTACCTAATCCAGCAAGGAATAGCACTAATCCAACTATCTGTATAAGTGAGAATCTTTCAACATTTGGCTCATCTGTCGATTTATTAGTTTTTTCCATCATCATAAAACCTCCATGTAAAGTAAAACAACAATCCCAGTAATTTCAATAAAAATCAGGTATTTTGCCCAAGCATCTCTTTTCAAGAACTGCCAAGGATTGTCTAAATATCCGTAGTCTAAAAGTTTCATATTTGCACCTCTGGGAAACTACTGAGAGATGTTGTTTTATCTACAAGACACAAAACCAAATAGATTTGGTAATCAATATGTAAC
>JAPLUX010000186.1 GCA_026397455.1 Candidatus Aenigmatarchaeota archaeon
TCCAGCCTACTTAACTCGATTAATAATGTACGATCCAAGAGGTCTGGAGCTGTCGTCGGTATTGATATACCGTTCAGAATAAATACCCTTTTATATTTGAAAATAAAATCCTCGTTATTGGTATAAAGTGCTCGTTTACTATGCCCGGCACCAGTTATTGCTCTACTCAAATCGTCACAAACTGATTTTGATAGGCTTGAGATGTTGTCTAGTGAAACCACGGCATGGTGGTCCATAAATTGAGAGAGTTGTGTTTCGTCTCTAGACAATGAACTGTGTAAAACATTCGATGGGTCCACTAAAAGTCTTAAAAACCCAGCTCCTGATGTTTTACAGGACCCCTGTATTCCATGAAAGATAATCCCTGGTCTTGGTATGTGCTCAAGCATACAAGTACACAGCCATACCAATAAAAGAGCTTTATTTCCTTCATCTTTAACTGACAGATAGTCAAAGACCTTTCGAATATCTCCGCCCTCTTTTGGTATAGGAAGAGGAAGTTGATGCGAAAACTTTCTGAAAATTGGTTTATCAGGTTGAATTATATCCCACCCATCTTCAGTAACTTCTATTACCTGCCAATCAGGGTCACCTAAATCTATCCAGATTCTGTCGTCCAGCCATGCGAATCGATTAAAGAGATATCTTTTTTCAGTGGACCCTTCTTTTAACAAAATACCTAATTGCTTAATTATCTCAGGTGATACCCCATCCTTGTAGGTGTCATGATATTTTTTTAACATAATCCCTATGAACCTAGGGCTGTGAATGCTAATATTTTCATAATGATTACTGCATTTTGTGGTAATCCAACCTTCTCCCAACTCGTCAATAAAGGCTGTTGAACCTGAGTCATAGAAAAGACCGAGTAGTAGATTTAATGGATTGTCATGTTTTGGTGTCTCAGCTCTCTCTTTGGTTACAGATTTCATTGTCTGTTTCAGAGCGCCAAGTGTGGTGTTTGGTAGTTTTGTTTTGATTTTCTTCAGATAGAATTCCTGACCTACATGATTTAGTGAAGACACATCAGACAATATTTCGCTGATTGTGTTCAGAGTTCCTGAGTCCCCGCAATCAGGGTCGAGACTATCAATCAAGAGTTCAAGAGGAGAAACAGACCCATCAAGAAGTTTTTGAAAGTCTTCTTCTGAATTCCCATCCTTAAAAAAATCATTGATATCAATCTTTGATTGTTTTTTAAGTAGCTCTATTTCTTCCTCTTCATCTTTTTTAGTAAATTTATTGATTTGATTTGCTAACTCCTCTGGTGAGTTACTCAAATCAAGACCAAACTTCTCCTGTAAAATAGTACGAGCCTTCTTCTGTTTATCGCTTAGCGGTAATTCAGCAATCCTAGCATCAAACCCTCGTGTAGAGAGTTCTCGTGCATTATCCATAGCCCCTTTTAACCCTACTTTTGATATTTCGTTATCTTGAACTATTACAATTTTCCCAGAGTACCCATTTAATTTCCCGCAAATCCTATCCAAGTCAGTTTTCTTTATCCTTACAGTAACCGGACTAATTGCATTAAATCCTCTTTCCATCGCTGATATAACATCTGTTACTCCTTCGGTAATCACAATCATCTCTGGAGAGCTAGATAAGCAATCCTCGTTGTAAAGCATTGAATTGTTAATACAAGCTCCGACATAGGAGTGTTTTTCATTATGAACCAGTAGCTTCTTATACTTTCCGGACTCATACTTATCTTCTGGAGTCCAAGGAGTTTTCCGTCCAATCATATAAACAACTCCTTTCCCTTTGGACCAATAAGGGAAAAGAATTCTATTTCTAAAAAGTGGGGTTGCTCCAAACGCGGATTCAATAAAAGCTCCGGTGGATAATATTTCTTCAGTTGAGAAATCAGAAGATTCTAAATCCTCGAGTACTCCTTCATTATCCGAGTATCCTATTTTCAAACCAGATATTGTTTTACTGGAGATTGCATAGTTATTTGAAAACCAGTCAAGAACTTCCTGATTCTGTTCCAACTTCCTATTATAATATTCGCTAATCCATGTCAGACATTCATATGTCCTTGCGTCCTTTAACTTTTGATGTTGCAAAGCTTCTTCATGTTCGGGGTCTAGTTCTGAATGACCCAACATAGGTAGATTAGCTCTTTTAGCTAAATAATCCCTAGCTTTACGATGACTGCTAGTTTGAGGTCCCTTGGTGCACTCAGAAACTTCCCCTGTTTCGAGAAACTCGACCAGTCGAATAACACCGCCGCCTTTTTTACAACCCCAGCAGTACCAGAGCTGTTTTTCACCATCAATCTCAAGAGATTTTTTTGATGTGCTGACATGGTGGGGACAATCACAAAACAGCTTGGTTAGAGTAGTATCGGTAATTTTCTCAGGAATTAACTCTTCAGCAACTTCAATAATATCTGAAGCTGCTACCAAGTTTTCATAATAAGTTTTTTGAGGACCCATGTCTTCAAGCATTTCTTTTTCTTTTGTAGATTTCATAATTTTATTCTCCAAAATATTTTATTAAATCCTAAATTTCCTGTTAAGTAGTGTTTGTTTTTTCTTCCGGTAAAACTATTACCGGATTTGCTGTACTTGCTGTACTTGCTGTAAAAGATAGTTAAATCAGGTCGATACCGCGTACAGGGGATGGTTTTGGTGGTATACGAGCTGGAGTGTTCTCCTGTACGAAGCTCAGTTCGTACAGGAGTAATTACTATAAGAGTAAAGTATGAGATTGAACAGCTCACCAAGTTCTTCCCTTTGTCATCTAACCTTGAATTTCGGAGCGCACATCTGGATATTCTTTTGGTCGTACAGTTAAATTCGGTTTCCAGTAAACTTTCGCTCC
>JAPLUX010000141.1 GCA_026397455.1 Candidatus Aenigmatarchaeota archaeon
TGACTTACCTGAGACAGCAATTGAATTATTTCCGTGCCTTAGATTTTTATCTATTTGCTCATCACGATCATTGATTCTGTTTTGATTCGCAATGTTTTGTTCTATAAGGTTCGTAACATCGTGTGGTTGTTCTTGTAGTGAGAAGATTGACAGGAATGTATAAGGCATCTTTGGTGTAGCAAAGTGATTATTTCCTTTTACTGTGTTTGGTGTTTCTATTCCATATTCGTCTGTTTGTGTTTCTTCTTTGTCGTAGTTAAAGTATTCGTTCCTGTGTTTATCTAAAACAATATCTCCTAGAGTAGTAAAACAGTATTCATCTGTCCACCATTCTGTTCTAGTTAATTGTGTTCCTAATTTTCCATCACTCTTTATTAAAATATAATTCCTTTGCTTAGGAAATAGAGTTATCAATCTCTCTGCTGTACACTCAATCTTTTCTCCTAAGAAGTTTCCTACATAGTTTCCGTACTCATCTATGTATCCATCTGGATCTAGTATAAAATTCTTTGGCTTTCTTATTTCAGTTGAGATGTCATTACTCTTTGTATCCCATCCGTGTTTGACTATTCCCAAATAATAAATAGACCAGTGTCTCAACATCACTCCTAACTTCTTTCTTAGACATAAAATGTCTGAATGGAACTGAAGCATTGTTTTGATTTCATTTGATGCATTCTTTCCTTCGTCTGTATTGTCGCTCCACACTACTGGCTCTGGGTTCTTACTTAATGCTTGAGGTATAAAAGTTTCTTCTGCTTCAAAGATTATATTTGAAGACACAGTCATACTTTCTGTTGCTGTTACGTTTTGTCTTTGTGTTCCGAGATAGTAGTGTTTGTTTGTTATTTGTTTAGATTTTATTTTCTCTGTGTAAGGCGCTGATTTATTTTCCCATTGTCTTTTTAAATCTAATAACTCTTCGTCAGTCATCTTGAGTGTAAACACATCTTCAAAATCTCCAGACACTCCTTCTTCAGTAAAGTCGCCTCTTCTTCCCTTATTGATTCCACTTTCAATTAGTTGTCTTACCCCTTCTATGTTTTGTTTGAATGAATCCATAGTTTATTTTTTTATTTCATAATCTCTAAAACCTTTTGGTTCTTTTGAAGCACTAATCATTTCTTTAGAGTATCCCATTCTTTTAGAATAATGATGCATAAGTTCTCCTTTTCTTCTTTCTAATGCTTTGTGTTTAGGAGATTTTCCATTAATATGAGTGACTGCTTTTAATGAGCCAGTCCAAGGAATGCCTTTTGTCTTTGACATTTCTTTTTTGTGTTGTTTTACTCTTTCTTCAAATGTTTTCATATATATAAAAAAAGATATCTCTCGCGAGATACCTCCATTCGTTTGGTTAGGTAATAATACTTGCACTTATATTGTACTACTTTTAGAAACTAGTGCAAAGTAAAAAACAAGTGCAAAAACCAATACACCATAACTTATCTAAAATGTCTAGTAAAGGATGTATGAGCCACTTTTCCATCTGAGTCTATGTCCATCACTATTGACATATTCTTTAAGTCGCTAAGCCCTAAAGTATCCATATATCCCAAGAGATGAGCGACTGGAACATAGTGTTTTTGAAACTCTATAAATAGCTTTGCGTCTTCTTTTGTTAGTTCTATTACTGTTAGCATTATTCTAAATCTTCGTTAATATTAAAAATTCTTCCTACTGGAGCACTATCATAAAAGTCATCTTTTGCATTTATTATTGTGGCGAATGCTTCGGCAAATCTATCTAGTCCTACTCTTGCGTATATCGTTGACATACACCAGTGGTCCGGGCCTTTTCTTTTCCACACCCATCTCCATCCATATTGTGGATCATTCTCATCGCCTAAGATTTCTTTCACTCTGTAAATATTTTTCCAATGGTCAAAGTATGGTTGCCAATCTTCTTTGCTACCCCATATTGCAAATCTTCCGTCATTGATTTCATCTTTAGATATATCTGTGCTAATGCAAAAACATCCTTTTCACAATATTTTACGATTT
>JAPLUX010000128.1 GCA_026397455.1 Candidatus Aenigmatarchaeota archaeon
CATCTGCCTTAGCACAACAAAATAGACGAGAGAGTCTCCAACAAGCATTAGATGATAAAGTTAAAGCTCGTAAAGCAGAAGAAGAGGCTCGTAGAGATAGTGAGAAGAAAAAGAAACAAGTTGTTGGTAATATTATAAAAATATTAACAGATGACTTGGATGAAGAAGATTTTAAAGATGAGGAAGATGAAGACCCTGATATTGTTGAGGTTCTACAAATGAAACCAGAAAAAATGGAAAAAAAGCTTGGTAAAAAATCCATAGAATCCCTACAACTTATCCTAGATAAATTTAATAAAATTAATCTTGATAAGACGGCAGCTAAAACAGTTAAATCAATAATAGCACCAATTGTAACTAATTCTGCTCTAGTTAAGCCACCTCCACCAAAAAGATTCTCACCTCTTCCATCTGAACTAAAAGAAGAAAAGATAAGGGAGGAAGAAAGAACAAAAGCTGAAAAGGATGCTTATGGGAGATATTTAGGTATTTCAGAAAGAAGGACAAATAGCATGTCACTAGCAACTCTCAAAAAAGATTATGAAAATGAAAGGAAAAGACAAATGATTAATTTTATATCTGACTACAATATCAAAAAGAGAGTTATTCCACAAAATCCAGATTACCAAAAAGCTGAACAACTATATAGACAAATAAAAGATGATTTTAATTCTACCGATGCTTCAATAAGAGATAATTTTGAAAAAAGAATTAGAAGTAGGGATAAATATGACTATCCTGGAAAAGCTATAACTATACCAGAAAAAATACCTATCAAACCATCTAAACCTATACTTAGAACAGCACAACCACCACCCGACCTTCCTGTAGTAGATAAATTTGTTACAGCACAACCTCCACCCAACCTTCCTGTAGTAGATAAATTTGTTACAGCACAACCTAATACTAGAAATATTCCTAGACAAGGTGACCAACCAATCATGGTTGAACCCACAGTAGAGCCTTTAACTACTCAACCAGTAGTCAATACTCAACCAGCAGTCAATACTCAACCAGCAGTCAATACTATTGAAGAGGATATGGATATTAGTGGAAATGGGAAAACGAAGGAATTTGGTATTGATAATCACTCTATCGATGAGTTCCTCTCAAAATATGGTAGCGAGTACTTGGGATGTATTGCCCACGATGAAATACCCTCTAAAATATATCCTAAAATTAGACCTAGGTCAAGAGGCTTTTTTGTTATCAATACAGACCCAAGTTGGAAATCAGGTCTACATTGGCAATGTGTGTTTTTCGATGCTCGACCAACTGGAAGTGGAAGCATAGAATTTTATGATTCATTTGCTGACCCTATTGATGAGAAAATGCAAGCTGACTTAAAGGGTGTTGCTGAAAGGTTAGATGCTAAAACTTATCTTAAACTGAAAGAGAATAGAGTTAAACAGCAGGATGACAATAGTGATAATTGCGGATACTTCTGTATGAATTTTATTACATCCAGAATGAGAGGAAAACCATTTACGGAAGCAAGTGGTTTTGATGAATCAGTCAAAGGAGAAAGTGATATTAATAAGTTCAAGAAAATGAATGGATTTGGGTTCTTACCAAGTTTTGGTAGTATAACTTCTGGACTTAAGAATATCGCCCAAGGAACAGTGAAGGCAGTCGCCGAAGGCGCTACGAAGTTAAGTAATACAGTAGGAAGAGTTAAGAATGTTGCTGAAGGTGCAACAAAGTTTGCCCAACAAGTTAAAGAACAGATTTTCTTTCCAGAAAAGAAACTTCCAAGTTCAATCCAACCTCTTTATGAAAAATATAAAAATTACAAA
>JAPLUX010000046.1 GCA_026397455.1 Candidatus Aenigmatarchaeota archaeon
GAGTGCATTAGCAGTTCCGGTTATGTTCAATTTTGTCATAGTTATGTATGCTGTGGTTGATGAGTTGCGTAAGTTGTAGCTGAATTTCCCTTTAGTGAACGTGTAAACACCTGTGTTTGACAGGTCACAGTTCACGTTGAAGAATCCAGCTGTAGTTCCTGTTTGTGGCAATAATACATTTTGACCACATGTCAGAGTAGTGTAGTTGCTGGATAAAAATATGTATTCACCGTTCTTTGCTTTGATGCCTGGGAACATGACAATATTCCCTGCTACACCATAAGTTGCTCCTGTGTCGCTTGAGTTTGCTCCTACGTCATTCCATGTTACTTGTACGTAACCCTCTGCCTTTGTAGAACCGTTATATACTGCTAGTTTATATTCTTGACTGCCTATTTGAATTGATACGTTGCAGTAAGTGCCGATACAGTCACCAGTTGTCATTGTCTTTTCATATAATGTCCCTGTCAACATGTCCTTGAACCTTATTGTATCTGTTGACAATACTTTACCATCAGGTAAGTTAGTCAACTGTAAGATATGTGATTCATCTCCTTGATTGACGATCACATAATCTTTGTATTTAACATTTTCTCCTTCCTTTATGTGGTATTCGTATATGTTATTGTCCATCAACCTTATGGTTGGTGCTGATGTTAAAGCAGACACGTTGTTGTATGCAATCTCTAACGTGTTTTCATTGTTGTAATAGTCTTTGAATTTAAGTGTGATTGCTTTATCTCCACTATAACTCATGACTATTTCATCATTGTTTGTGTTGTCCAAAGCTGGAGTCGTACTCGAGAACTCCAACTTGAAAGTCTTCCAGATAGGATCTTCATAAGATTTTCCTAGTTGTATATCATCTTTTTCTGAGTCTTGTGCTGAGATATACACTTCAATCTTACTCAAACCTTGTCCAGTTGTTCCTGTCAGAGCTACTAATGTATTCTCTACATAATCACTCGTACCGAATAGAATCTCTGATCCGTCTTCTAATGTCAACTTCTGTGAGCCCAGACTCAATTTCATAGAGCTTACCTGAGCTTCCTTAGAGTAATAGTAGATGGCAGAGGTATAGATATCTAGTCCACTTTTCTTGTAACTTCCCCCTTGTGAAACAGTCAATGTGTCACCATTAACACTGATAACACCTGCTGTCGCACTGCTAACACCTTCCACTTTTATTGTGTATTCAGTTCCACCAATCGTTACTTTTTGTTCCTCACCTTCTTTCAAATTCACTGTGTTAGCTCCACCAAACAACACCAATTTATACGGTGCGGCTGTTGTCGTGGATGCAGAACTAATCGTGTATTCTGAACCGAATAATTTTATCGTATTGTCTGTTACTGAAGTATCACTTATATTCAACATTTTGGAGAAAGTGACTCTTGTACTGTAAAGATAGTTTGTAGCACTTATAGTAGTTGGTAAAGTTACAATGACCACTGGGTCCTTTAAATCACCACCACTAGTACTGTAAGTAACTGAAGCTGCGTTATCTAATGTTATGTCTTGTGTGTATGCATATGTGTTTCCATTGTCATCCGTGACTTCACCACTCTTTAACAGAGTTGGTAAATCAGTGGATGTTATACCGGTTCTTGCGTTGTTGAGCGCTTCACCGAATAAAATTCTGTTGCTGGCTGTATCTACCCTTGCACCTTCACCTGAAACGGATGCTGTAGTTCCACCTGAAGTGGATGTCAATACATAGTTTTCACCAGCTAATCTAGCTGTTACGTCAGATCCACCAACCAAGTCATCTGCCTTGGCACTGGATCCGTAAACTGTGTAGAAAGTACAGACACCAGCGCTACAGAAAGGTGCTGGATAAGTGCCTAGGTTGTTTGCTGCTGTAACTAAGCTAAAGTATGTTGCTGCCATAATTGCCGTTAAAAACAAGGCAATTATTTTTTGTTTCATATTTTTTTTCCTCCTTATATATTTTACCGCGTCATATTCACTCAGCGGTTCATAGTTATTAATATCGTAATAGAACTTCTCCTGATAGGTATATATACATTGCATGAAACAGTCCTAATTGTTTCACTGATTATTGAGAAATATGTTATTTTGGTCAAAATATAAGAAAACAAATCTATTAATTGTTCCATGGAACAAATTAGAGATTTTTAGAAAAAAATAAGGGGAATAAGGGGTTTTAGAAAATTTATATGTTTCATGACGAAATTTACTCTTTGAATATAATTTTTTTTAAGCTTACTCTGTTCTTTCTTCCCGTTCTTTCTACGTCAACAACCCCTCTACCTTGCAATCCTTGTACAATCCTGCTAACCTTAGCTTTTGAGAAACCTGAAGAGCTGACAATCTTCCTCTGATCCACTCTTTCCTGTCCTTCTTTTCTTATTATATCAACAATCATTCTTTCTCCTTCATTCAATACTGATAAAACTAGTTCTGTTTTTTTGGGCAATTTTTTATAGATGATGATCAGGCCTACAATCAATATAAAAATTGGGACAATTATCCATCTGTAATCAAAACGTTCTGTAAGTGACTGTGGAAATAGAGACTCATAATATATCCTTACTGGGATTACATCCCCTGGGCTTTTGTTCATAAATAACCATGAAATTATAATGTTTTTTCCTTCAATTTTCTTTTCAGCTCCAGATGGTGATATCGGCAATAAAACTCTGTCTGATAAAAACATTCCACCGGGTAGTTTCACTGTAACATAGATTCTATCGGTATCCCAAAGAATTGGAATATCAAAAGAAAAATAAGTTATATTTTCTTGTCTTTGTGTTAAGCCCGAACCTTTAAACCATGAATAAACTATTGTCTCACCTATCATGTAAGGAGAGGGTGGTTCACAATGTAATATATTAGTTAATCCTTTTCTTACCTCACATTTTCCTTTTTCAAAACCCAAATCACTTATTTTTCCAGAAAAAGGAAAATCAATCTTTTTAATTTCTTCTGTGAACCTGAATGAAACATTCATGTAACTAGAACCATCTGGTTGAATGTCTACAGTAACGTTTAACTGACGCATAATTTGCGCTGATACTGTTGGGAATAAAAAAAGTATGAAAATTGCAGCTAATATGAAACGTTTCATGATATAATTTTAGAAAGATAAAGAGATTAATCTTTTATCACGTTTATTCCGAAGCCACAATTGGGGCATTTATTGCCTTCAAGGTTCATCGTGTTTATGAAAGTCCCCGTTCTTTCTATCACAGATTGCCCACAATTGTAACAATAAGTATTCTCGAACCTACTGCCCCATATGTTACCAACATAAGGATACCTTAAACCGACTTGCTGGGCATCTGTAGCGAATTTTTCCAGTATCTCTAAAGAAGTTGGGGGTATATCTGTCATTTGAAATGATGGAGTGAAACCAAGAAGATGGTAAGGAATGCTAGAGTCAAGGTTATCCATTATCCATTCGACTAACTTATGGTTGTCCTCAGGTTTATCGCCTATACCAGGAATTACCAGGTTTGATATCTCTATGAAAACTCTATGCTTATTGAAATTTTTCAACGCGGTAAATATCGGTTGGACGTCAGGGACTGACATGTATTTTTTATAGAATTCAGTGTTGCCAGAAGCTTTGAAATCGACTGTAACCGCATCCAAGTATTTGCCTATTTTTTTTATCGCCTCAGAAGTTATGTAACCGTTCGTCACAAACACATTTTTTATGTTATACCTTTTTGCAAGCCTCGATGTCCTATAAGCGAATTCAAAGAATATAGTCGGTTCGGTATAAGTGTATGCTATTATCTTGATTCCTTTATCGTTCGCAATCTTGATTATGTCATCTGGGGAATAAGTCTTTCCACTCATCTTATCCGTTTGGCTTATATCACAATTTATACAGAACTGGCATTTGAAATTACAACCAACAGAAGAAATCGAGAGTGTTTGTGCACCTGGATAGAAATGATAAAAAGGCTTTTTTTCGATCGGGTCAACATCCATGGAAACAATCTTACCATAATTCTTCGTGTACAATGTGCCATTGTTGTTAAACCTAACTCTACAGAAACCTTCTTTACCTTCTGGTATTAGACATCTTCTTGCACAAAGTTCACATCTTATCTTGTTTCCTTCTTTCAACCACAACATTGCTTCATGCATACTATATATATGGTAGAATCGAGTAATAAACTTGTTTTAATATCTATCAAAAT
>JAPLUX010000178.1 GCA_026397455.1 Candidatus Aenigmatarchaeota archaeon
GTAACAGACAACCCACTTATGCAACAGAAGACAGTTTTGCAACATAGAATAATTTCAGAAAACTTAACAAGATATGGATGTTCCTGAGTCAGTGCATGTAATATCATTGCTGCTTATGGTATAATGTGTCTTGTTCAACAGACAGCAATAATCCCTTGCATAGTTGTCCCTTAGATCGCTTTTATCATCGTTGCAATTATCTAAGTCATTACCACAAGCATCCAAATCGCTACTGTATGCATTTCTAACATTCTCACAACTGTTCAAATCATTGTTGCAAGATGATAGAGAATCGCTCGCACTCTTTTTTTCGTTCTCGCACTTGATTAAAGAAGTGGATTTAGTGGATAAAGCATTGTTACATGTATCTAGGTTTGTGTTAGATGCGTTCAAACTTGAAAAAAGGAATTGATTCTGATCTTTGCATGTTTTCAAATGATTCTCCATATCAGTCTTATTAGTTTCTAATATTTTGACATAACTACCTGTTGAGTAGTTGAAGTAACAAAGGATAGCTATAGTTGTTATCAGGATTAAAGAAATGATTAATGGTTTATTGATACTTGGTTTATTGTAATTAGTACTCCATGAATTCTTTACCCATCCCATTCTTACACCTTAATTCTTAAAACAGTTATTTGGCTATCCTCTTTTCTCTGAACGAAAGCCTAACTTCTGGGATGGTTGGGGGTGTGTTGATGATGTCGATTGTGTTTTCTACAGCCCTTAACCCTTTCAAAGTAAGGACATAAGAACTACTCTTTTTAGTGATGAACCCTCCATCTGTCAACAGTTTTATATGTTTGTATACTTCACTGCTGCCTATTGGAATGCCCATTCTTTCGAAGTATTTGGTCATCACGGTGTAACCCATCGGCTCGTTCTTGAGGATGAATAGCAATAGTAATCGTTTTCCAGAAGCAAAGGCCTGACTCACATCAAAAATGTCTTGGACTGTTTGGGGCTTCATAGTAATTACCATTTAGTGAATAAACCTTTTAAGCTTGAAGTAGAAAAGAATTTAAACTTTTGTATTGAAGTCCTCCATCCTTTTCCGTAAGTATAACTACCTTTATTGTTTGCAAACTCGAATTTTACCTTGAAGATTTTCAAGAGTATCACGATGATGATGATTATGATGACTGTTGCAATTGGTATCGAATAAGCACTGATAGCGGCATAAAACCCTGTCAAAGATGAGGGTTTTTCTTCTGGAATTGTGGTTGTTGTTTCTGGGATAGTTGTTGTGGTTGGAACAGTGGTAGAGGTTGTTGTTACAATGATTCTCTCTTTTAACATCAGAGTGAATGCCTTTTCGATTGTTTTTCTACCGTCATCCGAGTCTGCTGATGCCTTCAGTTTGACATAAAATGTGTAGATGTGAGCATCTTCTGGTATAGTTATCTCGAGCGAAACGTCTCTTGATTCGCCCTGATCCATTCTACTGTATCCAGTCGGTGAAATGCTGTACCAAGATGTGTTAAGGCCTTCAGATTCCAGGCTGAATTGGATGTTTATAAGCCCGTAATTTAGATCGCTCTTGAATTTACCAGACAAGTTTATTTTGTCGCCTATATCTGCCTCGACTTTATCTGGGAAGCCGATGAAACTAGCATTTCCAGAGTAAGTGTAACTTGTTCCACCGCCACCACTTACTGAAGGTTTAGCTGCTACTGATATACTCGTTGAATTGTTGTTGTTATCTTCGTTTGATTCTGAAATTGTGTTGTTTGGATCAGCGATGAATTCTATCGTATGAGAGCCTTTCTGAGCACTGTACCAGATGAATTCTAAGTCTGTTGAGTCGCCGAAAGATAGAGAAATAGTCTTACTTGATATGAAAGTTCCGTCGACTCTAAGTTCTACGTTAAATTTATTGGCATAGTATTCTCCTATGTTCTTAACGTTTGCATTAATTTTTATGTTATTTCCTTCTGTTGGAGAAGTTGAAACGATAAAGATAGAACCAACCGTCAAATCAGGAAAGTCGTGCAAGCTATCTCCGTTGAAGATTTGTTCATATTTTCCGTCTCCGTTAACGTCTATTAGATATTCGTTCTTACCATCACCGTTTAAGTCACTTTCTGTAATATTGGTAAGAATATTATCATCAGGATCCCAGTATTTGGCTGGAAGTGTGTTGTTTATTCCTATAATAAAATCATTTTTTCCATCTTTATCACCGTCAACGATGTACAATAATCTTGAAGAAGCATCAGCATCTGCATACTTATCATAAGATCCGTTCAAGTCTGTATCCAAAGCCCTCTCTGGCTTGGAATCAGAATCAACATCCCTTATGACTACAAAACCATTAATTTTTGAATTATATATAATATCTGTTTTATTGTCACCGTTAGTATCTATGTAATAATCGGAATCTATTCTGGTAACGTTCGTTAATATTCCATGATCAGGATCCCAGTATTTTAGACAATATCCACAGGCTGAACCTTGTATTAACCAATCTGTCATCCCATCAAAGTCAGCATCCATTGGAATACCAACGGTATTATGACTTGGGTCTTGGTATACCTCAAAACCATCGTCTGTTATGTTGTTTTGATTGATGGCTGTTTCATTTAAACCATCGTCATCCACGTCAAGAAAGACTTGATAAGGAAGTGTTCTGCATGCGTCGCCTAAACCGTCAACATCAGAGTCTTTTTGGTCTGGGTTTGGAACAGTAGGACAATTATCGATGTTATTTGGAACACTATCGCTGTCTTTGTCTAAATCACAAACATCGCCTAAACCGTCTTTGTCTAAATCCTTTTGATCTACATTAGGTACTTTAGGACAGTTATCGCATGTATCGCCTAAACCGTCAACATCAGAGTCTTTTTGGTCTGGGTTTGGAACAGTAGGACAATTATCTTTGTAATCATATACAGTATCGTTATCTTTATCAGTCAAAATCCAATTGACAGATTTTTTAAACAAATATATCGTATCATCAGTCCAGTACAATGGGTTTGCGATACCAAAAAAGACAATTCTTGCTTTGTTTGTTTTATCGTTATAAAGAGTTGTATTGGCTTCGGCTATGGCTATCACACCATTTCTAATACTAGATGATAAAGTGGCTATGAATTTGAGCTTAGTTCTGCTATCTACAATGTTGATCATGCTTTTTCCTTCTACTACATTGACTTGGATAATTTGATCGATTGAATAATCAGAAGTTATTTCAGTCGAATTGTCAACGATTCTAATTCTTTGAAATGAAGTACTGAAAACATTGCTTAAACCACCCAATGAAACCCATTCCCAGTCATCCGGATAAAAGTAATCTACTGCTACAGTTGGATAATCGTTGACCGGAACGTCAGCAACAAAACTATCCAGTCTATCAGAATTGGGTGCATCTCCAGGTCTTCCTGCCACCACAATAAAATCAAAATCAGAATAGGTTGGGTTTGAATCTTTATCTATGGGAATAACTGTAAAACCCATGTCTTTCAATATGTTGCTGATTCTTTTCTCATAATTTTGAGATAAACTAGTAGAATTCTTGACGATCAATGCCACTGTTGCTGCATAACCAGACGAAAATGTTAAGGAAAAGAGAATAAAGATTAAAGATAGCGAGAAAAATGTGTTAAATTTCAATTAAGATCCTCTCCGTTTAACTCTAACGAATTTTTTAATCAGTAACGCGACTATTATCAGAATTACTATTATACCAGCAATTAATTGTAGTGGATATTCTATTTTTATAGGTTGTTTGCCTGAAACGTATACTGTTATTTTTGCTGGTAAAGCTATCGGAGAGGTTATATTTGTGATATAATTGACGGTTATTTCTCCTGTATAAGTCCCTGGAATTTTAGATTTGGTCGTGAAATTCAAGGTTGTATTTGTTTTTGGTTCTATGCTGAAACTGGGGTTTTCTATGTTTATGACTTCGGTTATATTACCAGTAACATTAGCGTCTATTTTCAACGTGATATTGTTGAGGTTAGCGATGTATAATGAACTTTGAACGACTTGAGAAGTATTTAGACGAACTGTCATCATTGGTGGTCTTAAATAAATCAATAAAGCATTTCCTGTTTGAAACAAGAGTAATGAAAACAATACAAGAATTGAGGTTGTAAATAATTTTTTATTCATATTTTCACCACTTATCAGATGTATATTTCATATTACTACTTTACAGGAATAAAGATTTAAATCTTATCTGCCATGATAATTCTTTTTTCAGGAAATAGAAAATTTTCCTGCTTTTATAGACAAAATAAAAGATTTTTCTACCTTATTTAAATAAATTTTCTATAGAATAGGAATTACTTTCTTTTTATCTTCTTGTCCATCTCTAAAGCTCTATTTCTCATTTCTTCCATCGATTTATTCCTTGATTCGACGTTTATTTTTGGTTGTTCTTCTGGTTTTATTACTTCCATTTTTGGTTGTTCTTTCATTTTTACTTCCAGATATTTAGGACTCTCTACGTTTACAGTAACATGCCCTTTCTTGGATGGCTTACCCGATGAAAATTTATAAGATGGGAAAATTCCTTTAATTCTACCGTTGAGTTTCCAAACTGCTATTCCAGCTCCAGCCAAGATTATTATTCCTGAAATTGGATAGATATACTGTGAAAAATCTGGTAATACGAAAAGACCTGTATATTGTGATGTTATTTCATTTCCGGTTTCATTTACTTGTTGAGCAGTAACGCATGAATTATCGACTATGCATTGTGATTCAATATTACAACCGCTTGGATTGCATGTTCTCTGTTGTTTCATCTGTGTTTGATCGCATGGACTTTCACCACAAGCTAAGTTTGACCAAGAGTTACAAGTACATTCAGTTACAGTTGTGGCTGTTCTAATAGTAGTTGTTGTGTATATTCCACCATCTGAATAACTACTTCCACTATAACTGTTATCATTATTTGAAGATTCAGTCGTTGTGGTTGTTGTTGTGGATGTGGTTGTTGTGGTTGTTATTTGTGGTTCACCTAAAACATAAACTGAAAAACTTGTTAATTCTGTCGATGCAAAGCCATTGACTCTCGTTGTAGTTTTATTGGTCCATTGTTCATTGCAAGTGTTGGTCGAATCATTATAAGAACCACATCTGTATATGGTCAAGTTCTGCTCATTGTTTACGGACAAACCGGAATACTTAATCTTCAGAGTTATACCAGTGAACGGGAAGCCACTTGGAACTGAAATCTTATAAGCCTTGTGTACTCTTACATTTGGTATTGTTGGTATCAAAGAATCCATGACTATTTCCGATTTACCAGACAATTTTGTTATGTTAACATTCTTGAGGAGTGTGTTTAAAACAGAAGAATCAAAGTCTATTTTTAGGTCGATTATTGGATTTGTTGTAGATAAAGTTCCATAACCATTGATATTCGATGAGTTTAATATTGTAGAATTGTTGGGAGCATAAAGACTGACCATAGCCGATCTGATTTGTCCATGGCCATTTGTTATGTTTAATGATATATTATTCATCGACGGTTGAGGAATATCACAAACAGTTCTTTTACAAGTCCCACCAAGTGATTTACAACAAGCAGTATCACAAGAAGTTGATGGTGTACTTTTTGGTTGATTGTTACTACATTGCCAAGTCACTTTATGACCATCACTCGAACAACATCATCGCTACCAATGTTGATCTGTAAGGGAACTTGTTTTGTTTCCCTTGCACTTAAGCTGGCTTCAGTTCCATATACATAATTCAAAAGATTAGAAAGAGGTGTGAACGTAATGTTTAAAGCCTGATTATTGGTGTTAGTTATATTAAGGTTATAGTTTATTATAGTGGCATCTGATGGATAGTCAGCATACACAACATTAAAATTATAAGTAGGAACACCGTTCTGATTTCTTATTATCGGGTTTGAACAGGCATTTACCAATGATGCTAACATTAAGGATGCTAACAAGAATATTTCTACAAAATTTTTTCTCATTTTATCTTCCTTTACTACTGTTTAATGGTTAAAGATTTAAACTTTACGTGAAAAAAAATCAAAAATCCTCCAAAAAAAATGGAGGTAGATTTTGGATCACCGAATTTCTGGAGTTTTCTTGTAAAAGATAATTAGTATCTTATATTATCTCATTTGTGAAGAAGAAATCTAGATTTTAAATCCAAGGAAAAGTATTTGAAAGTAACGTTTTAAATGATAAACATGGAACTAATACCTATTTGGTTTTATGCGATTACGTCTATCATTTATTCTGCATTTGTAGTTACAGATTTCATCATATGCTATCTTGGTTACAAATCTTACAGGGTAACATCTAAAAAGTCTTTCCTTTTATTATCTGTAAGCTTCTTGATATTCGGATTGGGTTTTTTAGCGTTGGCATTCACGGACATTTATATATATACTACTCTTGAACTGTATGGAAGTTCGACTATCAGCTTGAATTTGTTAAATTATCAGGGTTTTTCGATGTATTATGCCCTGTCATTAATTAGTTATGTGTTACTTGTCTTGATGTACCTGCCAGAAAAAATTAAAAAATTGTTCGTTATTTATGTTCCGATTTGGTATGCTAGTTCTGTGAATTTCCACATAATTTCAATAATTTTGATACTGTATGTTGTGTTCCAATGCATCTTGAATTCGATAAAGAAGAGGAGCCTTAATTCTTACCTAGTCACTTTTGCTTTTATAGCATTAGCAGTATTCCACTTACTTTTGATATTTACACCTTTCAGTCAATCGATGTACATTTTTGCTAACTTGTTCCTGTTAGTAGGTTTCTTATCGCTTCTGTATATGCTCGTAAGGGTGAACTCAAGTGAGTAAAAGATCAAAGTTACAGATATTCATGGATATA
>JAPLUX010000039.1 GCA_026397455.1 Candidatus Aenigmatarchaeota archaeon
CTTTTTTTATTGCCACAACAAGACCTCTATTATCGCTATAGAAGAATTTAATATTCCAGCCCTTTTAACTTTTATAACATTATTAGCTTGAGTTGGATATTTTCCGAAGGGAAAACTGTACGATGTATCATCGACCAACGATAAATTAAAGTGAAAGTTATAAGGGGAAGCACCAATTTTTTCCCTAGTTGCATTGTACCCAAGATTCTTCATCTCGTTCATCTTTGTTTCGTTAATCTTATGATCACTTAACAAACCCATCTCTCTTACGTTGGTAGAATTCCAATACTCAGGAGTACCTTCTCTAAACCAAACTTGTGAAATCGTGTAAGCTTTATCAACCATCTCATTGATATTTTTAGTCTCTTCTATCTGCATTTCAGTATATGACCAATAAACCATAACTATAACCAGAAATAACAAAAAGATTGAGCAGGCTATCAAAAAATCTGAAGAAAACATCTGAGATTTACAAAATTTGTGTGACACTGATTCCTCCACCTATATTTTTGATTTCATATTTTTTTCCTCTTTCAATTGCCCCCGTTATATTTTTTGTTATTATCGGTGATGAGACAGAATTGTGACTCCAGTCAATAAAAACTGAATATTCAGAAACACTAATCGTAAAATTAGAAACTCCAAAAAATTCATTCTTCACGTAAAAATTTCTTTTGTAACCGTCTCCAGCCTTGACAGCAGAATTAATCTCGAATGCAATATTGTCGCAGAGTTGTTGTGCCTCTACATTAGTCTTTACATCAAAAACTCTTTGTCGAGTGGAAAGGCCGTTCCACACAAATATTAAGACTATGGTTAACATGATTGCTACCAATACCATGAATTCTACACCAGCTTGTCCTTTCATTATACCACACTGATGTTGACATAATCTGAATAAGAAGTCAAAGAGACAAAATAATAACCACTCTTTTCTGGTAAAAATCCTTTCATTTCTGACACTGTATTATAGTAAATATCTGTAATTCCAGCTGAATTTTTGACATTATACAGAATCATCTTATTGTTGAGTGATGAGCTGACTATACCATCAGGTACATAGATCTCAATGGTCACTTTTGCTGGTGGTCCTTGAGAAAAAACCCAATCTGCATTTTGTCCCATCTTATTTACCATTTCTTTAGTCAAAGAAATTTTGGTATCATCTCTGTATCCCATGAGTGATTGATTGACGAGTAGGATGAGTGGAATTAGTATCGTTAAAGCAATTGAAACTATGATTAAAAACTCACTCGCTGCTTGTGATTTCATGTATATCTAATTTTTATATTGTTCTTATGAGATATTATTAATATTATGAATAGTTTGAAAAAAGACTGGGAAGAAGACCTCAAGAGCAGAGTCAAGAAATTAAGAGAACGTGCGGAGAAAAAACCTGAACCAAAGAAAATTCCTATCGAACCAGAAAAATATGTAGTAACAGAGAAAATTAAAGAAAAACCAGATGTAGTAGAGAAAGATCAATACTTAGAGATTAAAGAAGAAGATATAAGAATTGAAAAAAAACCAGAAGTATCTGTTAAGATTGAAAAAGAAAACCACTATGCCGTCATAAAACCTATAATTGATGAAATAAAAGAACAGACTAAACAAGAACTCTATGAAGAAAAAATCAAGGAAGAGAAAATTTTAGAGGAAAAGAAGATAGAAAAGACCGAGGTTCCAAAAGAGAAAATCGTAAATTTAATTGATGGTATAGGGACAACAATAGATAAGTTAATAGATATTATCAATAAAAGAGGTTCTGTCACAACTATTGATTTATCCAAAGAACTAGAAGTAAGCGTAGAGATGATAGAGATTTGGGCTAAAATCTTAGAAGATCGTGGTTTAATTAATATAGAATATCCTTTAATCGGTCCATCTAAACTGAGGAAGAAAGAATGGAAAAAAGAATCCTAGATAAGTATAGCGTAATCGCTAGCAAAATAAAGGGTGATGTTGAGATAATTAGTAGTCCAGAGGAATTCGTCCCTTTATACATTATAAGAATGCCTGAATTAGAGAGAGGAACCTTAATTCTATTGGATAAGATTAGAGAAATTCTTGTTACTGTGGTAAAAATCAAAGTTACTGAATTGACAGACCCTAAATCACTTGAAAAATTAAAAGAAAGATTCTACTTAAAATCACTCGAGTTGATAGAACAGTACTTACCAGGAACTCCTATGGAAAAAAAAGAAATTTTGGCTGGAATATTACTACATGAAATGTTAGGTCTGGGTAAAATTGAGATGCTTTTAGCTGATGGAAACTTAGAGGAAATCGTTGTCAACAGTTCAAAAGAGCCTGTGTGGGTTTATCATAAAAAACATGGATGGTTGAAAACCAACATTATAATCCCGACTGAAATTCAGATACAGAATTACGCCGCAAGTGTTGGTAGAAGAATAGGTAGGCAGATAACAACTCTTGATCCATTGTTGGATGCACACTTAATAACTGGTGATAGAGTAAACGCAACTCTATTCCCAATATCTACGGTCGGAAACACTATAACAATAAGGTTGTTTAGGAGGAAACCTTGGACAATCACAGATTTTATTACAAACAAGACAATTTCTCCTGAACTCACTGCGATATTATGGTTGGGTGTTCAATATGAGATGTCGATGTTAATCTCTGGAGGAACCGCATCTGGAAAAACGAGTTTTCTCGGAGCAATACTGCCTTTCATTCAAACAAACCAGAGGATTGTGAGTATAGAGGATACGAGGGAGCTTAGTCTACCACAATTTCTTCATTGGGTTCCTTTAACCACGAGAGAAGCTAATCCTGAGGGTAAAGGTGGGGTTGAGATGTTGGATTTACTAGTGAACAGCTTAAGGATGAGGCCTGATAGGATAGTGGTAGGAGAGATAAGAAGACAAGCACAAGCAGAGGTTTTATTCGAAGCGATGCACACTGGACACAGTGTTTATGCAACTCTACATGCTGATACCGTGG
>JAPLUX010000050.1 GCA_026397455.1 Candidatus Aenigmatarchaeota archaeon
GGGTCAAGGACATACGTGCCGTCAAGAGAGAATATGTGATGGACAGGGCGAAAAAAATATTGGCCAAAATGGTAGATGAAGAAATACCGAGCACGAACGAGTTGACAGAAAAAATAAAAGAATCTGTGAGAACAGCAGAGATAACAGAATGCGACGGAATGCCTTGTGGTGCTGACATTTACACATCTGACGAAATAGTAATCGTAGAAGGAAGGGCAGACGTCATCAACTTGTTGAAGAACGGAATAAGGAATGTTGTAGGAATGAGCGGTACGACAATACCACAAACGATAATCGACCTTTGTAAAGAAAAAACAACGACAGTTTTTCTCGATGGTGACAGGGGCGGAGATTTGATATTAAAGAAATTGCTCCAATTAACGAGTGTCGATTTCGTTTCAAGAGCACCGGAAGGAAAGGAAGTTGAAGAGTTGACAAAGAAAGAGATATTCAAATCTTTGCGTGAGAGGATACCGATTGAACAACTTGGTCAATTACCAAGAAGGGAACAAATTACTACAGAAAGGAAGAGGGAACCTGTTGTTAAAGAAAAGAAACAAGAATTGGATGATAGAGTAAAAAGAAAAATTAGCATAGTCTTAGACAGGATGATCGGTACCAAGGCCGCATACATTTTCGATGAAAACATGAAGTTACAAGCGAAAATACCGTTGAACTTATTCAACGAAGAGAATGAACGTTTGAAAGAAGCGAAGATTGTTGTTGTCGATGGGACGATTGATGAGGATATAGCGAGAGTTGCAGAGACACAAAGTATAAACTATTTAATCGGTGGTAAATCAGAGAAAAAACTTAGGACAAGAAACTTGACGATATACACGAAAGAAGAACTTAGTGAGTGAAATTATTATTTCAAAAACGATTCATGTATAGTTTCGTATATGGGACCTTGTCTGGTTAAAATACTTTTCATTAATGCTACATTCTGAACTTCAAATTCGCCAATTTTCACGTTTCGATTTTTTTCAATGAATTCCTTTATTTTTCTTTTATCAATCACGTTCTTCACTCGGCACAAAGTCAACTTCGTATCTTCATGATAGTCTCCACCGATGTACTTGGCAACTTTTTTAATCAACAAAGGCATCTCTTCACTCACGACTTGTATTCCCAAAACTTTTATGTAATTTTCATTCGGTATTATCTTAAGTCCTTCCAATTTCAAATTAAACTTTTTCACATCAGCAACAGAAAGGTCGAGTTGACTCTTCAAATATTCTACTTTATCTTCATTCACATCTCCAAGAAATGTTACTGTCAAATGCAAGTTTTCCTTTTCAACGAATTTTACTTTTATAGGTAACTTTATCATTTCATTCTGGAATGCAACAACCCTTTCACGTAACTCATCAGGTACCTTAACACACGTGAACAAGCGCAACATAATATTCATTTTATCTTCACGAAACTATTTATTTGTTCGTGAAGAAAATGTGAAGTACGGGTGAAGTTTTTTGCAGAATGATTACGAATATTTTACTAAATTCAACTGGAACTCAAACCCCTTCACGTTAACTATAGACCCACAATTAATGGTCGGTTATTCTGAACAGACTAATTCTTTATTGTCGCATGTACACAACTTGCATAAATTTGCTTTGATAAGCGGTCCAACCGGTTCTGGTAAAACAACATTAATGCTCTGGCTCCGTTCGCAACTGATGGCTTTCAAAAAATTCAACCCATATTACATTTCTAAACCACCGAAATCATCCAAAGAATTAGTTATGCTGTTCAAATCCTTTTTAGGTTTCAACATCATCGATAAAATCCGATACGGTGATTTGTCGTTATTCGACCTTCAAAAGTTTGTCATTAGAAAATTGAGGAATAAGCAATTTGTCCTTTTGATCGATGAATCACATGAGTCTTCTGTTGCCAATTTAGAATGGATAAGAACGATCGCTGATTCTATTCCCAATTTATACGTGATATTCGCAGGATTACCGGTTTTTGAAAAGAACATCGAGACACAACTCCCAACAATTTTTATGAGGATCACAACAAAAACATACCTTAACAATTTATCAAGACCAGAGACAGAAACTTTAATCCAAAAAAGAATCGAGAACTCTGGTGGGGAGGGATTAAAACCATTCGCATCTGATGCTGTAGATAGAATTTATGAGATCACTGGTGGGTTTCCGAGGGAAATTATCAAAACATGTGATAAACTCGTCAAGGAAGCTGCTGAAAAAAACATCACTAACATAAACAGAAGTTTCATCGATCAAGTCATTAAAACATCTGAAACAACTGAACCAGTAGAAATGCAAGCGCCGTTATCTCAAAAACAAAAAGAGATACTTGAGATATTGAACAAAAACCCAGATTTAACACCTTCACAGATAATAAGTCATTTTCCAGTTGAAGAATACAAAGACAGGGATAACGCAGTTCGTTCTATCAATAACATCTTAAAAAGGCTTGTAAAAGACGAGTTAATCCAGAGGAAAAAGTTAGGAAATAGTTATGTTTACTTTTTAACCGGTAAAGCCAAGACAGTTTTTACCGAGGCTTAAAAAGGATAAAAATAAATTAATTAAAAAGAATATAATAAAAGAGAGGTGAAAAATTATGGCTGAATCAAGAGTTAGAGCTAAAGACATTATGAAGAAAACCATTATCAGCGAAGAGACAGGAAGAAAGTTCGGTGTTGTCGGTAATGTTGATTTTATCACAGAGAGCGGAGAATTATTAAACATCATCATTGAGACACCAACACCACACTTGAAAGACCTGAACTTGAAGGGAGACGACAAAGGAAGATTCTTAATACCGTTCAGTGCTGTCAAGTCTATAGGCGACTTTGTAATAGTAAGTGAAAATGAATTACTTTAGGTAATTCTCCTTTTACTTAATTATTTACTTAATTTTTATCTAAAATATCAAATATTTAAGTAAAATTTTACTTAATATTTATTGATAAGATGGGACTCGGTTCTTGGTTAAGTAATCTTTTAGTAAAGAAGAAAGAAATCTCTGAAAAAAGTGAATTTTCAGAAATACCATTAAACAGGTTGGAAACCTCTGACAAAATCCTTGAAACCAGGATAAGACCGGTTAAATTACCGTCTACAATAGAAATCGGCGAAAGACTAGGTTTTATCCTAAGGGATTTATCCAATTTAAAAGAAGAAATGATCTCTAAATCATGGTTTAAGGCTGAATATGAAGATGCTAGTCCAGAAATCATCGAGAAATTAGGTAAAGTAGAATCCAGGTTGGAACAACTTAATGGTTTACTTAACAACTTAAGTAATGTATTAAGTAATCTTCAGGTTTATGGAAAACCAGAATTAAGTAAAACCATAACAACTGAACAACTCGATATTAATGAGAAAATCCTTGATATCATCAAGAAATCACAAAAAATAAGATACAAGGATATTGCTAAAGAACTTAACGTCACAGATCCCACGATTACTAAACACTTAAAAATCCTTCTCACTTCAAACAAAATAAGGAAAACGAAGGTTGGTAAAGCCGTTTTTTATGAACTAGTTAATCAGCCTTCATAAACTCTTTCATTATAGATTCACTCAATATAGGACCTTCACGTATGACTTTCACGTTACCTTCACGTGTCATGTCTACACACGTAGATGGCTCTGTTCTCGGTAAATTACCAAAATCTATTATCATATCCACTTTATCTTGAAAAGTCTCTATCACTTTCCTTATCTCATAAATCGATGGTTGACCAGAAATGTTTGCACTCGTAGTCGTTAATGGTTTTTTAAGCAATTTTACTAATTCCAAAGCAACAGGATGACTCGATATACGAAAAGATATTCCTTTTTGGTTTGGATCTGAAACAGGTCTTATTTTTCTCGTTATTATACTCAAAGGTCCGGGCATAAATTTCTTAACTAAACCCTCTATTTTCTTAGTTATTAACCCATATTTCTTTATCATTTCAAGGTTAGAAACTAGGATTGGTATCGGTTTTGAAGGATTTCTGCCTTTTATTTCGTATATTTTCTCTATGCTTTTCATGTTTGTAGCGTCTGCACCTATTCCATAACATGTCTCAGTAGGATATATTATCAACCCACCTTTGTCCATTACATCAACTGCTTCTTTTAGGATCTTCATATCTGGCTTCACTAGGGCTACACTTATTATATTTACTTTCACTTTAACCACGTAATGTCTACTTCATCAGTTCTCCAATCTTTTATGAATGTTGTATCTTCTACTTTCATCTTTTGTCCGGCTTTGAACGCTAAAATACCGTTCCATGCAATCATCGTGCCGTTATCACCTGCATATTTATCTGGTACAGAATAGGATTTGGCTTCACGACCGCTACACATAACCTTCATCATCTCCTGTAAACGATGCGATGCTGCTACGCCGCCAACCAGCAACACTTCTTCCTTGTTTGTATGTGCTAAGGCCCTTTCTGTGACTTCTGTTAGCATGGAAAAGACTGTTTCTTGGAAACTATAAGCTATATCATCTTTTTTTACCTTTTGATCATGTAATCTTTTACACTGTGTTACTATACCAGTGAATGATAAATCCATGCCTTTGACTACGTATGGTAAATCAACCCATTGTCCATTTTTTGCTAATTCTTCTATTTTTGGACCGCCGGGCATTTCTAAACCTAACTCTCTTGCTAGAACGTCGAAAGCGTTGCCTATAGGGATGTCTTCAGTCTCTCCGAATATTCTGTATTTACCGCCGACATAGGCAATTATTTGTGTATTGCCACCAGAACAATAGACAACGACTGGATCTTTGCAATCAGTCATCAATTTACCGATCTCGATATGCGACACACAATGACTCACGCCAACTATAGGTTTATTATATTTTACACTTAGGAACCTTGCTACAGTTGCACCAATCTGAAGACAATTTGGTAATCCAGGTCCCATGGAAAAGGAAATTACGTCAATGTCATCTATTTTAACTGTTTTTAACGCATTTTTTACTAGGTTAATCGAATTCTCTGTATGGAATTGAGCAGCTTCTCTTGGATGTATTCCTTGACCTAGAGGAGGTTTGTAAACAGATTTTTCATCGAATAAAATATTTCCTTTATCGTCTATAATTCCTACTGAAAAGGTATGCGCGGTGCTTTCTATCCCTAAACACTTCATTTTTATCACTTAAAGACTTCTTCTATCATTTTTGACGAAATCTGAACTTTTTTGATGATTTCTTCGTCAGATAAACCTTTAACATTGTCATTTAACCTTATTAAAAGTAATGGTAACCTGAAACTTTCAAAATCACTACCTCTTTTGATGTCTAACACTGGTTTAAGCCTTTCTAATGCCCTAGATGTGGCCATGGGATTTATCCTTAAGATTCTTGACATTTCTCTAATGCTAAGTCTAGCTTCTGGTCTCTTTGAAAGCTCTTTTAACAGTTTTAAGACCATTAAATTGTACTTACTCTGCTTCACGGATGGTTTTTTTCTCTTCACGTGAATCCCTCACGAAGACATCAAGTGACAACTGTAACAGATAAGAAGTTTTATACTTAAATAATTGTCAAGTTTTTTTTGTAAAGAAATTTTTCATTACATGTTCTAAATTTATCCTGTAACCGTTCTCATGCCCGACATATTCAACATGTTCTGACCTACTTTTTATCTGATTCTTTGTAAGTTTGAAATTTTCAATACATACTTTAATGTCTTGTAAATCTCTTTCGTCCAACCTTCCTATCTTGGTTATTACGATGTCAACAGGATGCAAAGCTCTGAGTTTAATGTTTTTTAGACTTGTTTTTATTGGAATACTCTTCTTCAAATAATCATCCGGAAGAATCTGACTAAAAACCATTCCATTTGTCCAATAATCTATCCTAAACCCATGTGGAACCTTTTTCAATACGTCTTCAAACTCTTGAACATATTGATTTGGAATCGTAAAATCTATGTCTATTGTCGACGTTTTCATATCTAGTAAAGTCATCGCTGTACCTCCCGCTGCGACGAGTGTTATTTTCTTTGTTGATTCTTTGTCCAAAACCTCTAAAAAATCAAGCAGTGTTTTTTTATCAAACGGCATCGTACAACCTCATTTTTTCTAGGATGCTTTTTTCATCCATTTTAACCTCTTTTGTTTTTATTGTTTCTAGTATCATTATAGCATTTTTTATTCCATTGTTTTCTTTGATTTTATTCAAGGTTTTAAGAATACCGAACAATTCACCAATCTTTTTGTATTTTTTACAGAGGAATATCAGTAGATTATATTTTATCTCGTTCTTCATCAAGAGTATCGGGATTGATTGAAGTCTTCTTGCATCGTCTTGCAGTAGTACGGATGTTATGATGTATTCTATGCACATTTTTTTACCTTGTTCTATCTTAAGGCCAAATTCTTTGTAACCAAGCCGACTTAAGTTGTAGATCA
>JAPLUX010000096.1 GCA_026397455.1 Candidatus Aenigmatarchaeota archaeon
ATAAAAGGTTTTTTTGGGTCGTCTGGGTTTTGAGTGGTTTTTACTGGGAAATCTCCTTTAGTAGTTGTTATATTTATTTTATCACCCGGTTTAACATCTTCCATGATGTTCAAGAAATCTGTCATTGATTTAACTTCTTTATCATCTATCCCAATTATCGTTCCAATCAAACCAACTTCACTAGCCCCGGTCTTTTCTATAGTTTTTTCAAAAACAACACCTTCTGTCGACATCAAGGAATCGATCAAAAAGTTATAACTTATTATCAACAGTAAAAAAACACCAGCGGCTATTAAATTCCCAAAACTTCCAGCAGCGTAAATCCTTAATTTTTTCAACGTAGAGAGTTTTTTTATCTGTTTTTCGTCTGGATCAACAAACGCACCTGGTAGTATGAAGAACAAAAGTAGACCGAAAGATTTTATCTTAACGTTTTCAGCTCTTGCTAACAATGCGTGCATCGGTTCATGCGCAAACAGAACCACAAAAATACCTAAAATCCAGTACCAGAAAGGAACACCCAATACAAACCCTGGCATTTTTACTCCACTGACTGAAGGGAATACCAATTTAATCCCTTGTGTGGCTTCTTCTGGTTTGAGGATGAATTTGTACGATGATTGAACCAACATGAAGAATCCAAAAGCTGACGCGATGACACCAACTATTATTGCAATATTACCGAGGACTATCAATTTTTTTTTGTGTTTTTCCGCGAAATTGTATATAAATTTTTTACCTTTTTTTGTCCTCCTCATCATTAAACCGGACTTGAACTCTATGTTTTTTCTATCTAGATAGACTATTATTGCCAGTATCCCGAAGAATACGATTACAGATAATGTTTCTAAATCCATTTTTATACCACAACTGTTTTCATTTAAATATTTATTTTATTTGGAGTCGATACTATTAAAAAGATGGTAAAATGTTGCTCGAATATTTAACGAGATCGTGGGAGATGTACAGGAAAAATGCGATGAGTTTTATAATCGCTGAGTTGTTGTCGTTAGTAATCACAGGAATAATCGCTTTCATCGGCGTTGGTATAATACTTGTTTCTATCGGGATATCAAGCCTAACGAATTTATCCGACCCAGAGTTTGTGATAACAAAAATAGTGTCTGTCCTACCATTTCTAGCTGAATTGAGTATAGCATTGATATTCTTTATAATAGCTGGAATCGTGTGGGCATTCCTTAAAACAGGTATTTATGGTATGGCTGCTGAGTCTTTGAGGGGTGTAACAAAATTTGAAACGATGTTCAGTGTTGCAAAAAATAGCGGTTTTAAAGGAATAATCTCTTCTGTGATTGTTGGTGTGATAACAGTCATTCTATTTTTGGTAATAATTATCGGCTTGAACATAGTTTTTCCGATAATCGGGGGAATAATCGGGATGATATTATTTTTCTTATTAGTCATAACTTTTTCTCTAATTTTCTCAGGGATAGTAATGGATGATTTGGGTCCAATTAAAACTATCAAAGAAAGTTTTAACATAACAAAGAAAAACTATCTTGAAATCCTTGGTTTGATGTTTTTGTACACTGTAATATCTTTAGTCGTTACGATAATCCCATCGATGATAAACATATTTTTCTCAGTTGTCGGTATCTTGGTTTATTGTTTTGTTATAGAACCGATGATGAAGATTAGTCTAGTATTCTTCTACAAAAGGAATAAGGTTTAAGTGCAGGGGGAGAGATTCGAACTCTCGAACTCACTAAGAGACAGGATTTCCCAAGTCATTCTTAAGTCTCGCATTCTGAGTTTCGCATTCAATCGAATCCTGCGCCTTTGACCAGACTTGGCAACCCCTGCGCTAATAAAGATATTATAGAAACAGATTATTTAATTAAATTAATAAACAGTATGTTACGTTTTTATACCAAGTTTTACAGTTTTAGTATGGTCATTCAAAAAAGCACATTTTTATAACAGTTTTAGGTATAAAAGAAAGCAGAATTTAAGGACTATTGTTCTAACAGACTAGGACAATATTTTAAATGAGTTTTAATGCCAAAATTTGAAATATACAAATGACAATTAGGACACATTACAGGTTTTATACCAGCTTGTAACAAAAATTTCATATCTTTGTTTCTACCAACCATAAACAACAGCTACTTATTTTTATAAAATATAATTTTAATTCTTCTTTCTTCTTTCTTCTATGTTGATTTGCCAGTACTCTATATCTACGTAATATACTAATTATTTTAGATATGATATCAGTAGAACCGATATACCAAACAACAACCACGATAACCACAACCATTTTTTAGATACATATTTTCCAGTTTCAGATGGTATTTTTAATTGTAATGCAGTAATTGATTTTCTTAACAACGTATTATCTAAACCCAAATTAACATTATCTATTGTCATTTTATCTATTGTTTGTTTTTGATCTTCTATTGTTTTATTTGCTACGTCTAATTTAGATTGTAATGTGGTGTTATCAAAAATTATTTTATCCTTAGCTTCTATGTCATGTTGTAGATTGGTTATCGTTTCATTCAGATTATTTATTTGAGATTGTGTTTCAGAATTAACTTCAGTTTTAGCATTTTCTAATTGTTGTTTTAGTTCAGTAATAGTTGTGGTTAAACCAGTAATTTTAACAAGATGCTCTTTTTCATTGATGTCCATTACATGGCATAGTCTTTCAATTTTATTTTTATCACTTAGTCCAATTATACCGCTATCACGATAAAGTCTTTTAGCGTTAACAAGAGTATCTATTAGTTTTCTTACAACCTTCTCACTACAACCAACATCTAATGCAATAGAACTAATGGTTTCTTTTTCTTCAAGTTCAGTATCAAGAGTTTTAAAACTATTTCTTAATGCAACATTAACCCTATCTTTTTGTTTAAGATTTGAATTCCATTCATTCATAGTATCATTTTTCTACATTACCTAAGACTTTATCTAAATATTTTATCGGTTTTATATCAGTTATCGTAGTCCGTACGATAAAATATCTTCCATCTTTCGATTTGCAATAACTCACTTTAATTATCGGCATATTGCGAATTTTTTCTTCCAGTTTGTCCATTTATTCCACCCCAAATTTTTAAACAATTTTTACAAAAAACTACATGATCTCCGATAAAAGATCTTTTAATCGGTGTATCGTGTAAGCAAAAACTACATTGTAACATAATTTTATGGCAATTTGTCATGGATAACCAACCCCAAAAGGATTATTTTCAGTGGTAAACCAACCGATTGATGTTGAACCACAATTTTGACATACAAATTTAGGTAAAGTTATTTCTATATCGTATTTAATGCGATAAAAAATCCCAGTTGTGGATAATTTCCTTTTTCTATAAACTTCAGCTAAGAATAAAGGTGTATGTTTGCTAATGTAAGATGCTATATAAGAGATGGCTTTTTTTGAATTAGAAACCTTTTGAATAAAAACAATAGGAAAACTGGTTAAAGATTCCCAGGTTTTAGATATTTTTGATTGTTCAACATATAAACCATAAATTATTGCATGAATGTGTAATTTTTTTCCCTGGGAACCACTTTCGAAACAGTAAATCGTATTTTCCCAATGTAATTTTTTTCGTAATTTATGAAATTTATCACGGAGAAAATCAACATTTTGTTTATTTGGTTCTAAATCAGCGGTTAATGTTACAAATTTTAGATTCCTATTATGTAATTCTAGAAGATGTTTAACACGATAAAAAAATCTACCAAACACTTTTTTATTACAATCAGGACAGAATGGTAGATAACAATATGTGATAAATCTTTTTGATTCTATAAATTCACGACATGATTTACAGTATGGTATTCTAGCAAATTTTTTACAATTTGAATAACGCCATTCAATTTGTAATAGATTAGTTTTAACATATTGTGGTATTTTATCGTCTAAATACACTTTTCGCATTTCATTATAAGTTATTTCTTTAGTATCAAGTGAAGTATTACGCAAAGAATCCAACAAGAAAGCGTCCGCTTTCTTATTATTATCCAAAGAATTTGTAGGATCATGATTTATGTGAGTATCATTCGGTAATAGAATACTCTTATTTATATTTTCTAATCTATAGTTTTCATTGGTCAATTAAATCACTTTTTTATTTTTTCTTATTCTTTAACCATCACCTTTAAGAGATTTTTCAGAATCTTTAACTACTACAATCTTTAAACCATCTTTAGCTAATTGGTCTTCTAGAATCTGGAAAAATGTCTTTTCCATATTTATCAAAAAATGGGTTATCGTGAAAGGTATATTCAATTGTATGATAATTTTGAGCGAGATATTATGGAAATTTCATAATATTTAAGGTTTATTTTTCATAATTTTTATAATGACTAAACCAAAAGAACCAAGATTATCACGTAGAGAAGTAGAATATATCACATTACGGAAATATCATAATAAAAATACAGAAGCTCAGATTAGATATAATATTAACGTCAAAATTGATAATTGTAGAGAATTTTTAACAACAATCCATAAATCTAAATTATCAAATAAGTTTAATATTCCGAGTAAATTAAGTGGTTATGGATTAACAATACAGAATGAACCAGATATTATTGAAGAAATAAGGAGAGCAAAAGATGAATATAAAAAAACAAAAGAAATCAAGAAACAATAACCTTTAATTTACCTTTTTTTTCCAATTCTTTAAACTCAGTTAAAAAGAATTCCTTTATTTTTTTAGGATCTATCATATTTACAGCAAGTTCCATATCATTAGGTAGTTGTTTTTGTTGGTATAATTGAGATAATTTCTCGGTCAAACTATCTAAATTAGGTTTAATGTAAATTCGTGGCATTTTAGAGCCATATTTCCAACCAAACATATCGCACATTTCAAATTCGGTAAAATTTTTGTTTTTTAATTCGTAAGCCCTTGAATGTCTAAAACAATGTGGTGTTAGGTGTTTTGTGATTGCGCTTCTATTAATTACACGTAAAAAAAGACTACGTGCAGGTAAATATTGTAAACGTTTATTAAAGTTTCGTGTTCCACCACCAACCCATAAAGGGGAATTAGGTTGTTTTAATGGGTGGTGTTCCAACCAATTGTTTAAGTCATTTACACTATCAAATAACGGTATTTTTCTTACGCCAGTTTTCCCAGTTACATAAAAATAAGTTCCTTTAATATCGTGTTGTATATCCTTTATATCTAAACGTAATATTTCAGAAATTCTACAACCACTTTCATACAAAACATGCGTAAAAGCAAGTTCCATTACGGTACTAGTATTGTTTAAAATAATTTGTAATTCTTCTTTCGTTATAGTTGGTTTATGTGGTAATTCTTCATTACGTTTAACAGTCGTTCCAAACCAGTCCACTATTTCAGGATAAACATTTTGTTTTTCAATACCATACAACCACTTATAGAAACGTTTTATGGTTATACGAAATTGTTGACGTGTATAAGGATTTTCATATTTTTCATTAATTTTTATCAACAGTTGTTCTATATCGGTTTGAATAGCATTTTTAAACGGCTTATTAAGTAATTGTGATATTATTCCCAAACTACATTTATAATTGTTTAAGCGCCCTTTACCTATTCCTTTTGCAGTCATGTATTGCAGGAATTGTGATATCAATTGTTCATTTTTCATGATTCGTTAAATGAAAACTTAACTTTTAATACCTATTTATGAAACACATAACATAGAAACAGTTATTTTAACTTTCTTAAATCTTTCGAGAATTCATCCAATTTTTCTTCAACTATGTCTATTGCTCTCGACACGATTTCTTCTGGCTTCAACCCGCATGCAGTCTCAACATTGAACACGTAATTTGTCTCATCAGGTTCAACTTTTACCACACCGTTAGAAAGTTCCATACACTGTAAACATAAATTGCAATCGAGCAACTTACTGACTTTCAATTTTTTATCCTCGAATACAAACACATGTCTAGGACATCTTTTTTCATATTCCTCATTATCCCCATCCTTGCCAATAGTTATCTTCGGGATATTCCTGTAACCCACTACAGCAGCTTGCCACTTTGCATGTTCCTTTCCTAGACCCAACTGTGCGAACGCTTCAAATTCTATCTCTTGTCCTTCTGTCAATTCTACAATCAGTATCTTCTCATAAAAAGGTTTCATTTTTTCATCAGACGGTACCATGTCACCAGCATAAACCATGCAAGGACCTTTCTTCTTGAGTTTGAAACTCACTTGACAATGTGTACAACCTTTTCCATCACATTTACAATCATTCTTAAAGTTGTAGAATTTTGCATCGTATACCAGTGGAATCAAACCAAGTCTACTGGCTATTATCTCATCCCATAAAACAGAATCATTCTTGACAAAATCAACCCATTCTATTGCCATAGTTGGGATTCCAGAAATCATTATCCTTCTCAACTCACCTGCCAAAGCAGAATTTATATCGTCGATAGTGAACCTTATCTTTTCCTTATTTTTTTCAAGAATCTTTATTTCCAACAAATCACCATTTGACTAGATTTTTGTGAACATATAATTTAAGTTTATGGTTAAAATTTTTACACCCTTCTTCCTCTTCTTCCACCTTTTCTTTTTGTGCTGTCTGATGGAATGGGTGTAACATCTTCAATCACACTGATCCTCAACCCACTCCTAGCTAAAGCTCTTATAGCAGGCTGTGCACCAGCTCCAGGAGCTTTTTTATGATGACCGCCCATTCCTCTCACTCTGATGTTGACGCCGATGATACCTTTTTCTTTCGCATCTTCTGCTGCACGCTTGGCAGCTTGCATCGCTGGGAAAGGTTCACCGCCTTCTCTGTCCTTATCTGTCATCATACCGCCAGAATATCTTGCTATAGTTTCAGACCCGGTGACGTCTGTTATATGAACGATCGTACTGTTTACAGTTGAAAAAATATGAGCAACACCCCAAGTCCCTGCTTTGAAAGCTTTAATCTCGTATTTCCTTCCCTTGACTGGTTTCTTTTCTATCTTTTCTTTTTCTTCAGCCATTTATCTCACTTTCTTTAGGTTTTGGTGTTTTTACTCCTAACTCTTTGTAGAATGATATCTTATCTTCTAAATTTATTGGTACGAGAAAATTAGGATACCTAATCTTCCTTCCTTCAACAGCGATGTGACAGTGTGTTATGAGTTGTCTAGCTTGTTTTGATGTATTTGCAAGAGTTTTTCTGAGAACGACGGTTTGCAACCTTCTGTCGAGCAAATTCTCCACAGTCAAACTCAATACAGAATCGAGGTTAGCATCCTTACCCAACAAACCCATCTTGTTAAGTTTATCCAACAATATTTTTTCTTGCACTTTATCTCTTGTTGCTGCTAAAAACCTTGCCCTTCTTTTAAAATCTCTCATTATCGACTCTGATTTCCAAAGCTCAGCTTTTCTTCTCAAACCATAAGTCTTCATCAATACAGTCTCTTTTTCCATTCGTTCTTTATTCCAAGGATGTCTTGGCTTCTGGAATGTCCTCTTTATCTTTCTCATTCTTTTTTCTCCTTCTTAGCAGTAGCGGGCATAAGTTTCTTTTTGACGACACCGACAGTCGTTCCCCCTCTGAATGAACTCCTTGTTCTTTGTCCCCTGACTGGCAATCCAAACATGTGTCTAATTCCTTTGTACGATTTTATCTTTATCATCCTCTTGATGTCCTGTTCTAGCATGAAATTTAAATCAACCGCAACTAAATGTCTGTCCTCTCCAGTCTCTATATCCTTCCTTCTGTTAACCATCCATGAAGGTACCCCGAATTTTATCGGGTTGCTTATAGTCTCTTCAATCTTTTTTATATCAGAAGTAGTCAGAGTACCAACCTTTCTTCTACGATCAAAATTATGAATTCTGCAAACAGCACTGGCTAAGGAACCACCAACACCCTTTATTCTTATTAAAGATGAATATAATTGATTCTCACCTTTAATATCGGTTCCAGCTATTCTCACAATTCCTTTTATTTCTTCTGGCATACAATCAATAGTGTTTTATTTTTGATATAAAAGTTTTTAAAACTTCTTAAATATGGACCGACCGGGATTTGAACCCAGAGCCTCTTCCATTTCAGTAATATTGCCGAGGAAGCGATCTACCGTTGATCTATCGGCCCTTTCGATTCTTAAAAAAATAATTATTCTTTCTTCCTAAATACTTCAGTCCATTTTATTCTCTTGGGATCTCTTCCCATCTTATAATTTTTCTCGCATTTTCTGGAACAAAAGTACTTAACGACACCAGATTTAAGGACTACCATTTTTCCAGTCCCGATGCTTATTTTTCTACCGCAAAAAGAGCATTTAGTCAACTTATCTACCTTCCATCGATCCAACACTTTCCATTTCAGTCTCTCTGAGCATCAGTATGTCTCCTTCTCTTATCGGACCAAAAATATTTCTTGTCAGTATCTTTCCTTTGTCAGGTCCATCGAGAACTCTACATCTAACTCGCATTACTCCTCTCACTCCTGATCTTCCTAACAATTGAACGACTTCTGCTGGTACTGCTTCTTCTGGCATTTCATCACTTCTTTATAGTCTTTATTTTTTTAATGATTTCCTCGATTATATCTTTAGCTTCACCTGCTTCAACTATACATGCTGAAGCTGTGGTGACATTAATACCTATAGCTCTACCGAGTTCTTCTTTGGATGGTACGTAGACATACTCGCATTTCTTCTCTTCACAAATAACGGGTAAATGCATGACGATTTCTTTAGGTTCAACGTCCTTGGCAATAACAACCAGTTTTACGTTACCTCTCTCTATGGCCTTAGTCGTTTCATTTGTACCTTTTCTAATTTTTCCAGTATTCTTAGCAATTTCTAAAGCTTGTAAAACTCTATCAACCAAATCTTTTGGTATTTCAAATTCAGCCATCAAATTTCACCTCCGAATTACGGATCAATCCTCATTCTCGCTAAACAAAACAAGTATTTAATATTTATAAATGTTTCATTTGTGAGTGAAATAAAGAACGATTTCTGGTATTGTTTGATCGATTCTACAAAAAGCAAACCTGACTAGTTGAATTCTTTCATCCACTTTGAGCTTCTTGATTTCATGTTCTGCTATACCTTTTTTCAAACTACTATCAAACATTACAATTTTTATAGGAACATTTTCTTCAGAAACCCATTGTATTTTAGGCATTTTCATCTCTACTTCTTTGGATGTGAATTTCGCTTGTATGTCTAATTTCACGTTGAACAATCCGATTAGACGAACTTCCTTTCCCTTGAATTTATCGAAATCATCTTTCTGTTGAAACTTTCTAGTACATCCCATGTTAGCATGGATTCTGTTTTAGTAACACCAGTCGATACCAAGAATTCTTTTATTCCTTCTGGGTCAAAACCCCTTCTCCTCAATGCTATCAAAGTAACCAATCTTGGGTCATCCCATCCTGTCAATTGTTTGTTCTGTATCATCTCTCTAATCTGTCTACCGGAAGATGGAACGCCTTCTAGATTAAACCTCGCCATTTCAGTTATGTAAGTAATTTTTAAATTGACTGCTTTTTGAATGAACTGTTGTAATTCTCTTCTCATCTCAAATTCTTTTGACCTGACTCTGTGTGTCACACCTTCCCATCCGTCCATCAATGAAGTAGCAAAATCATACATCGGCCATAGTCTGTATTTTTTACCAGTTCTGACGTGTGGGTGATCTATAATTCTCATAATACTAGGGTCTCTCATCGCAGCATTTTTATTATCCATTGAAATCTTGATCCTGACAGAAGCTTCACCTTCTTTGAAAGTTGTCAACATTTTTTTCCATAGTTCAATGTTTTTTTCAGTAGAATTATTCCTACATTTACACTCTACCATGAACCTTCTATTTTTCTTGATTTTGTCCTGTTCACAAACACACACATAGGATTTATTCTCTTTGATTAGTTTTTCAGTTGCTTCATAGAATTCTTCTATATGATCAGAAGTGTAATCGAGTCTATCCCATTTTATACCAAACCATTTTAAACCTTCTAAGAAAACATCATAATATTCTTTTTTAGCAGCCAATGGGTTTGTGTCTTCGAATCGAAGAATAAATTTGCCTTTGTACTTCTTAGCATACAGATAGTTGACTAACGCAGCTTTTGCATGTCCGATGTGTGGATATTTACTTGGTTCGGGTGGGAATGCTGTCACTACTTTACCAATCTTAGCATCGGGTAAATCTGATAATTCTTTTTTTTCTTCAACTTTTTTCTCGATGGTTACTCCGAGTTTTTTCATTTCGTTTTCTTGTTTTTCTTTACTCCATGAATTTACATCTGTAACAGTTTTTTTAATCTCAGGAATTATTCCCTTGATTTTATTCCTAAATTCTGGTTTCTCACTAAGAATTTTACCTAAAACTGCTTGTATATCAGCTTTACCTTCATGCTGAATAGCATTCAGGATTGCATACTTGAGTATAATTTTTTTATCCATAATTATTATGTAAAAAAAAGAAATAAAAAGAAAAAGGATGGTAGGTCAATCATCTTATTTTCCTTTTTCACTCCATTCTGCTATTGGTTTTGCTTGTGAGATTAGATTTTCTGCTGTCACACCTGCTTTTGCACCCATACTTGGAGCCATGCCTTGAGTCAATTGTTTGAACACAGGCATTAAAGGCATAACTTGTGTTTCTCTGACTACAGGTTCTGGATTAACTACTCCGTATCTTATCGGTTCGAATGTTATGATGTAGTTCTTGTAGATTGCTGAAATACTAATACCATCTGAAAATTCTTGTGCTGACAATGTCATAACATTCCCGTAATCGTCTCTGTACTTGAACATTCTCGTGTTCGTGTTCCAGTCATACCTGCTCTCTATCTGTTGCATTCTGTTAAAATCTCCACCTAAGATAAGGTACATCTTTGTATCCCAGTTATAATTGAATATGACGAACAAGACTGGTTCTGTCGTCAGATAATATCTATCAACTGCAACACCGTTTGCCATCTGAACATCATACGATGTTTTTGGAGGTATCGGTTGAATGGGTTGTATAGGTTTTTGTATAATACATCCATTGCCCCAATTCAAGGCACATGTCTCTTTCAACTGTTGTTCTGCGAAAACCACTGATGTTATCGCTAGACCGAATAGCAGAATTGCTGATATTATTACTGCTCTTTTCATTCAATCACCTAAGAAAAACTGAAAAATTTACGTTTATCAATGGTTAGGAAAATATATGGCATTCACCCTAAGATTTTTGCAAAGTCAATTATTCGAGAATAATACTCCCGTAACCCACTACAGAACTTCTATCCTGTGTTACATCTCCTGATGTTGCATATTTTAACAACTCACCTTTTTTTGCACCGAGTTCTTTTGCAGCTATGATAGTTATTGCAATCGGACCAAAACCACAGATTGATGCATTTTTTTCTTGAATCCTAGCAAAGAAATCTTTTTCATCTAATTTTAATATGGCATCGATCACGTATTTGTCAGTTGCATAAGCAAAATCATATGGAATATAATGTGAGAAATCTGAACTAGCGATGATAATCCATTTTTTCTTCTCTTTCTTCAAAACTTTTGCTATCGATTTACCAACAACTTTGCATTCTTCTAAAAAATCAAAACTTGGGAATTCATTCATCACACAAATTGGTATAAACTTGAAATCTTCTCCGAATCGATATTGCAGGAAAGGTAATTGCACTTCAATCGAATGTTCTGATTCATGTGATAGAATGTCAAACTCTAATAATGGACAACTTTCAATTAATTTCTTCGCTGTTTTATCTTCTATGTTAGCAGAGCCTAGAGGAGTCTTCCATAAACCTTCTCTCATCAATCCGAACCTTGAGCCAAAACCACTGTGGTTAGGACCGAGAATTATGTAATTACATTTTGGAATTTTGGAATAAGTCCACGCCGCTACATGTCCAGAGTAAGGATAACCTGCGTGTGGAACTACTGCAGCGATGAAATTTTCTTCTTCTATTTTTTTAGGTCCTAATTTGTGATCGAAGCAACTTTTAATTTGTTTTTTTAACATTTCTGAATTCAGATTATAGAACATTCCTGCTACGGTTGGTTGTCGGATTATCATACTAAACTCTCTTTCTCAAAATATCTTCTGAGAAAAACACCAAAATCATCATCTTTTTTAATTAATTCAACTATCCTACTACTTTCGTATATTATTTCAAATTTTTTCACGATTTGTTTTGCGATGTAATTTGGTATTCCTTTTTCTTTCAAAATAGTTAAGTCCTCGCTTAAAATATTCGACAATTTTTCTCTTGCTGTCAAGAATTTTCTTTTAACTTCAGCACACCAATAATTATTTTCTACGAATGGTCCAACTAAACAATTGTTCTTGTATTTTTTCAAGAACCTTTCTGAGTCATCTAGATCAAAAACCATCGGTCCGATTCTTTTGTCAACGGATGGCAATTTAGAAACTTCCATTTCTAACAAGACGACAGCTAAATCTTCTTCATTCGTGTAAACATCTTTTCTCAGTGTGATGAACTCATACTCTTTCAAAACACTTTCTAACCTATCTGCAAACCTTCTCAACTGTGGCCATAGGATATCTGGCACTATTTTGGGTGGTTCAAATACGACTAACAATAATTCAGTTCTTCTTTTCATCTGGTTCAATATCAACTCATTTTCTGTTATAGGACCAAATTCTCTTTCGAAGAAAAATTCTTTCGAAGGATTTTTTAGAAAATCGTTAGCTATTTTTTTTAGTGTGAAGAAACTGTTTGCTGAAATCGCCGCTGCTGCATTCCTTGTTTTATCAATCGGATCTATTATTATCAATACTTGATCTTTGAATTGTTTTCTCAATATGCGATAATCCTTTTCGTTGTAATGTTTTTCTATATCGATTACATCTCCAGTATTCCATTTGACAACATTTTTCAACAAATTCAAGAAATTCCCGTATTTTATTATGAGTAATTCACAGATGTAACCAGAGAAACCTTCAGTCTTTGCATCCGCACCGTAGATTTTATTTGCATAACAAATTTTTTTTAACAACCTCACTTCATCCGACATTTTTTTCTGTAGATTTTTTTCTAAGTATCGAACATGAAAAGGTGTCCTGTCAACAGCAGATTTTATTCTTTCTCCAGATTTCAATTCATAGCAAGGTACTACGTCTATTTGATTATCGTCAATCTTTCCTCTGACATAAGGATGTTGAGCGTATTCTACTAACCATTCACCGCCTAAGTTTTGTATGATTCTCTTCCCGAATTTTACCCCTAATTTTTCTAGTCTATCTTCTGATATCGACTTAGGAAATATGATGAAAATGTCGAATTCATTCTTATCAGGTAACCATGTATCTCTTGTCAAAGAACCTGCAATCATAGCTTTTGCATTGAC
>JAPLUX010000007.1 GCA_026397455.1 Candidatus Aenigmatarchaeota archaeon
CATTGATTTGAAATTTGTTTTTGGCTATAGGGTTATTTTTAATAAATTTTTTGAATTCTTCTAACCTGTATTTTTGTTCTTCAACTGCATACTTCAAACTAGTTTTTTTATGTCTCCCTCTATTCCATTGTTTGCAATCAATTGCTAAAAGATTATTTACATCGGAAGCAATGATGTCAATCTCAAATTTTCTTTCAGTCTTGAACCTAAAGTTTTGAAAAACAGTGAAATCGTGATTGTTTAAAATTCTCATTGTTAATTCTTCAAATTCTTTCCAGTCAATTTCTTCAATAATATTTTCTATTTGTTCGCCTTTCAGAATTTTATCTTTTATTTTTTCGATGTCAATCATAATTTATAATAAGTCTGTTAAGAGTAATATAGTGGTTGCTATGGAAATGGCGGATCGCTCTATTAGAGAAGCATTGCTATATGAGAAATTGGATAACAAAAAAGTAAGATGCAATACTTGCAACAGACGTTGTATTATTGCTCCAAATAAAGTAGGTTTTTGTAAGACGAGAGAAAATAGGAATGGAAAATTATACACGTTAGAGTATGGTTTGATATCATCATTAAGTGTCAATCCGATAGAAAAAAAACCTTTATTCCATTTCTGGCCTGGAAGTAACTGTTTGACGATTGGAAGTTGGTCTTGTACTTTTACTTGTGATTGGTGTCAGAATTTTGACATTTCAAAAATTCCTCCCGATGTTAAAAATTCAAATTTCATATCGCCAGAAAATTTAGTTGAGTTGACAATAAAAGAAAAATGTCAAGGCACTAGCATGAGTTTTTCTGAACCGACAACATTTTTAGAATACTGTTTGAATGTTTTCAAACTTGCAAGAAAGAAAAAACTGTATAATACTTTCATCACGAACGGGTATTTCACTCCAGAAGCTTTAGAATTACTCATAAAATCTGGTTGCGATGCTTTCAACATCGACATGAAAGGTGATAAAAAAGCTGTAAAAAAATATTGCAAGGCTGATGTTGAACTTGTTTGGCAGAATATTATAGAATCTAGAAAGAAAGGTGCATGGGTTGAAATAGCAACTCTAGTCATTCCCGGAGTTAATGATGATGATGATTGTCTAAGAGGAATAGCGAAAAGAATTCATGATGAAGTCGGCGATGATACCCCTTGGCATGTATCAAGATATTATCCATGTTATAAATTTACTAACCCACCAACTCCAGTTGAAACTTTAGAGAAAGCATTCAAGATTGGAAAAGAAGAAGAATTAAAATTCGTTTATGTAGGCAATGTCCCTGGTCACAAAGAAAACACTTACTGTCCTAACTGTAAAAAAATTCTAATAGAAAGATTTGGTTTCGATGTGTTATCTTTTAATTTAACAAAAGATAAAAAATGTCCTAATTGTGGAGAAAAAATTCCGATAATCGGAAAATTTATTAAACATGAAAGGGTAGGTGGTTTTAATTAAAATTCTAGGTATTGATGAGGCCGGGAGAGGACCAGTCATCGGTCCAATGGTTATTTGCGGTTTGATGGTAGACGAGAACGGTGAAAAGAAATTAAGAGAAATAAAGGTTAGAGATTCAAAAGAACTGACACCGAAAAAACGAGAAGAACTTGCACCTTTAATAGAAAAAATCGCTACTCATGTTGTATTACTTCGTGTACAACCTTGCAAGATAGATAACAGTAGAAAACATGGTATCAACCTCAACAAACTTGAAGCACTGAAAATGATAGAAATAATAAATTTGTTAGAACCAGATAGAGCGATAATTGATACGCCATGTGTAAACACAAAAAAATTTGAAGATTTCCTCTGGTCTAAAGTTGAGAAAAAAAACATACAATTTGTGTGTGAAAATTACGCTGATAAAAATTATCCTGTTGTTTCAGCTGCATCGATACTGGCAAAAGTCAATAGAGATAAAGCGATCGAAGAGTTGAAAAGAAAAGTTGGTTTTGATTTTGGTGTCGGTTATCCTCATGACAAACGAACAATAGAATTCTTACATAAATTAGCGAAAGAGAACAACGGAAAATTACCAAACTATGTAAGACATACTTGGGATACTGCTGAACAAATAACAAAACAGTACAAACAAATGAGAGTTCTAAGTTTTTTCAAAAAATTAGTAAAAAAATAATATTTTAAGATGATAAATGATTTTTAAATCAATGCAAATCGATATCCCTTCTCTTACTTGACTTTCTTAAATTTATTAAGTATCGTTCTTGGATAGAATAAGTGTGTTTAAGATGTTTCAAAATTTTTGAATCAGTTCTAAATATTTTTAGGCCTTCACCTCTTCTTATCAAAGAAATAATTTGTTTATGAACTCTTATGCTCTCTTTTTTGTTATAGTTTTCAAGCAATCTATTTAATCCATCGACATCTAATCGCATCCCTCCAGGAAGAGCTAACAAGTTGTTTAATGGTATCGATGCATACAGACCATAAACGCTGTTACCCTTTGAGTTTAATAGAGGACTATATGTAACAAAAGCTCCCTCACCAGGGTTGATATTAATGATTAAACCACTAACTGCGCTTTTAGACGTATTTGCTCTAGCTCCAGAAACTATTAAAGAAATAAGTCCAGACTGTTCGTAAAGACCATAGCTGTTCATTGCAGACATAACTATTACAGCATTGTTCATTTTTGCTATTCTTTTATTATTTTGAATGCGTACTCCGCCTGAAGCTAAAACTAGAGAAGCATTTAGAGCATCGTCTACAGTTAATCCTAGTGAACAGGCTTTTGTATAGTTAGTATAAGCTCTTTCTCCTTCACCTGTATTTTTAAAACATCCTGAAGAAACTAACCTATTTGCTATTGCACGATTATTGCTATTAACTTCAAATTCAGATTCAAAAATTTTGTCTAATATTTTAATGTTTGGATTGCCTGTTATTTTAGACATGAACTCGGCAAAATCATCAAAATTTTTGATAGCGGCAGCAGAAGAAATAGCACCAGCATTACCGAGAGGATGGTCCGGTATTTTCATTTTAAGCTCTGGCCGCAAAATTCTATCCGTATAAAATGGCATAAATGTTGCTGTCATCCCAGCAATGTTTTCCGGTGAAACGCCTTTTTCAAGAGCGTACAAATAAAGGAAGGGTTTTATAACTGACTGGGCGCTTACTTTAATCTTTGAACCAGTTCCAACAATAACTCTGTTATTATGTAAATCTCCAATTGCAATAGCAGTCAAATCTTTATTTACGTTCTTCAGTTCTGGAATGTATGTAGCCAGCATTCCATACGTAGTCATCTTTTTTGCCCATCGATCAATCAAAGTTATTGTCCTTTTTGTAATATTCATACCCTTAAGAGTAGGTTGATTTTGAAATTTCTGAGGATATGATGTGTCGCCAATTTTTTCAAATAATTCTTTAATTTTCATCTAGTCACACAATTAATATCTTTAAGTGAACAACATATATAAAAAATAATTATTTCTTAAACCAATTTTCAAGTTTTGATTGTGTCCCTTGTTTTTTAATTTGAATTAATCTACTGGCAGCTGTTTCAATTCTTTCTCTAGAAAAATCATGTTCTTCAGCCATCAATTCGATTATCTTGTCTCTGTCAGGCTCTCTCCATTCTATTTCATATTTTTTAGAAATAGGTGGGTTTAAGAAGAAATCGTAAATCTTGTGAGGATCAACATCGAAAGTCCACTCAAACTGTTTTAAAATGTCATCTAAACTTTTGTTCTCTTTGATAATTTTCAAAGCTGTCTTCGGTCCAATGCCTTTGATGCCTTGTGGATTATAATCTGTTCCAATTAGTATGCCAAGGATAATCAATTGTTCTTTTGTTATTCCGAGTTCAGACAAGACTTTATCCAATTCTATGACTTCAGGTTTTATATCGATGTAAACTTCTTGTCTCGGCAATTTTCTCTTTCCAGTTATCGACAAGTTTCTCACTAGGCGTGGAGATGAAAACATTAGCGCATCATAATCTTGTGATCCTGAATAATCAGCATCTCCATTCTTACACATGAATGCACACTGAGCCTCACCTTCTGATTTTGCTTGAATCCAAGGGATGCCCATTGCATCTAGAACTTTTCTACTCTCTTCTATCATCTCTGTCGTCAGTTTTAAAGCCCCTTGCGCATAGACCATTATGTCTTCTTTTCTACCTTCTTTAACAGCTTGTTCCCATTTTTTTCTCGATTCTTCTCTTGCAACTTGTCTTTCTTCTATAGTTTTTTTCTTGAATTCTGGTGGTTCACCATCGTAAACGTATATGGGTTTAATACCGACTTCTATAAGTTTAATCGTTCTATAAAGAAGTCCAGATAGATGAGAAGTAATCCTACCTTTACTGTCTCTTAATGGCTCTCCGGTATCTTTTTGTCTTATTATAGAAAGGAATTGAAAAAGTGTATTGTAAGCATCAATGGCTATTTTTTTACCTGACAAATCTTCTAATTCAATTTCAGTTTTAGGAATGATACCAGAAATCTGAACTCCCATATAATCAATAAGAGTTATTAAAGAGTATAAAATTATTTAAAAAACAAAAATTCTACTCTTCTTTTTTCTCTTCTTCCTTCTCTTTTTTCTTGCCTTTCTTCTCTTTTTTCTCTTCTTCTTTTAGTTCTTTCTCGATTTTCCACTCGTCTAATTCAAGCCATATGATGAAAAGACCTATCACTAGAACGAACGGCGGAATTATTCCTTGTAATACTGTCCATAGTGATGCTCTTAGATGAATCTCATAAGGTGTTCCCTGGAAAAAGTGTGTTCCTGGATACATGAATTCATATGCATACAAACCGAGTGGAACTACTAAAAGTATTATTCCAATCAACAGTTTAATTGCTGGATGCATTTATATTTCACCACCTATTCTCTTTATTACGACAAAATAATATTTAAATTTAGCGTGATATGTGTTTAAGTACGTATCGGTGGTTTAATGACAAAAAGTTTGTACAAGAACATCAGACAGGCATGGAAGAAATCAAATAAGATAAAAGATTTGAAAAGAGATAGACTGATTAAATGGAGAAAAGAACCCAGGTTTCAAAAGATAGAAAAACCTACAAGGCTCGACAGGGCTAGAGGTTTAGGGTACAAAGCTAAAAAGGGATTTGTCATAGTACGCGGAAGGATAGAAAGGGGTGGAAGGAGAAGACATTTGTACGGTAGGGGAGGAAGAAAACCATCCAAATCTGGTCTCACTCACTTCACACCTGGAAAACCTATTAATTTCATACTCAAAGGAAGGATTCAGAGAAAGTATCCGAACTTAGAAGTTTTAGGCAGTTATCCTGTAGGTGAAGATGGTGTTTACAAGTGGTTCGAAGTAATAATGGTTGACCCAGAAAGACCAGAAATAAAGAATGATAAGAACATTAAATGGATAACAGAAAAACAACACAGAAGAAGAGTTTTAAGAGGATTACCATAAAAACAAGAGAATAATAATTTGAAATCCTAATTTTATTTTGATTAACATGAACTTCTACGACTTTCATGTACATTCAGAATTTTCAGAAGGAGAAAGTACAATAGAAGAAATAGCAAATAGAGCTAAGTTATTAGGTTATAAAGGAATCTGTTTCACTACTTATCTGGATGATAAAAACAAGATTAAAAAAACAAAAGAAATCGTATCCAAACTTTCTAAACAAATCGGGATTGAAATTTTTATCGGGTTTGAAGCCAGAAATATGAGTGAACTAGATAAATTAATTAGGTTTAGAAGAGAGTACGATGTTCTTCTAGTCAAAGGCTCGGATTTACTATTGAATAGAAAAGCAGTTGAAACGAAGGAAGTTGATATTCTAACACACCCTGAATACAACAGAAGAGACTCTGGTTTCAACCATGTGATGGCTCAATTGGCGACTGAGAATAATGTTGCTATAGAAATAAACTTCAGGGAAATATTGAATTCTTCTAAGAACACGAGAGCAAATATCATGCATAAGATAAAAACTAATGTTGAAATTTGCAAAAAATACAAAGTGCCTGTCATCATCTGTTCAGGATCTGTAACACACTGGCAACTAAAGGACCCTAAGATATTGATATCAATGGGTTGTTTATTGGGTTTGGAGTTAAAAGAAGCTAAAAAGACGATATCTGAAATCCCTGAAAATATTATAAAAATGATTAAAGAAAGGCAAGATGAAAAATGGATAAGGCCTGGAGTTAAAGTGGTCTGATGAAACAAAAAAAACTGAAAACATTAAAACCAACATTAAGAGAAAAAGAGAGATACGTAGCTTTTCAAGTCATCTCTGAAGAAGGTGAAGAGTTCAATTATTCTGACTTAGAAGCGGCAATTTGGAATACAATGCTCGATTTTCTAGGAGAAGAAGGCGTGTCAAAAACTTCTGTCTGGTTGATGAAGGATTGTTGGGACCCAAAAACACAGAAAGGTATTTTAAGATGTAATAATAAATCTGTTCAAGAAGTCATCGCAAGCCTAGGCCTAATAGATAGGTTGGGCGATAATCGTATAACTTTTAAAATATTAAGACTTTCTGGAACGATAAAGAGTATTAGAGAAAAATTATGATAATGAGGTGAAAATTATGCCTGAAATGTTACCAGAATATATGGGTTATGATAGGACCATAGCGGTTTTCTCACCAGATGGACGTTTGTTCCAAGTAGAGTATGCGAAAGAAGCCGTAAAAAAAGGGACTACATCAGTTGGCTTGGTTTTTAAAGATGGTGTAATCCTAGGAACAGTAAAACAGATAGCTGGGTTGATCGTACCAAACACGATTGAAAAATTGTTCAAGATAGATGATCATTTAGGAGCTGTTGCAGCAGGTCTATTAGCTGATGCCAGAATACTTGTCAATCAAATCATGGTAAAAGCTCAAGTGAACAGGATAACTTATGAAGAGTCGATAGATGTATGGTCTTTAGCAAAAGTTCTAGGAGATAGGATGCAACTTTCCACTTTATATGCAGGGTTGAGACCTTTTGGTGTATCTTTTCTAGTCGGTGGTGTCGATTCGAGTGGTTCACATTTGATAGAAGCAGACCCTTCCGGTATGTTGTACGAATGGAAAGCATATGCTATAGGCAGAGGAGCAACACTCGCAAATAAAATACTCAAGGATAAACACAGGGAAGATATGGATGAAAAAAATGCATTAAAATTGGTAATAGACGTGATTAAAAAGGTAGAAAAGACACCTGATATGGAAAAAGCTATAGAGATTGCAATCATAAGGGAAAAGGATAAGAAGTTCGAGAGACTGACAGAAGAACAAATCAAGAAACTTCTGTGAATTAATTATGGTTGATATAGATAAGGCTGTTATTAGTAGATTGAAGAAGAGTGGAAAGGATTTTGAAATTCTTGTTGATTCTATCAAAGCCTTAGAATTCAAGAAAGGAAAACAGATAAGCCTAGAGGAAATCCTTGCCTATCCAGGCATATACCATGATGTTAGAAAGGGCGATGCGATTCCAACCAGTGAATTACAAGTGAATTTCGGGACTAGTGACATATATCAAATAGCTAAGAAAATCTTGATTGAAGGAGAGCTACAATTTACAACAGAACAGAGAAGGAAATTTGTCGAGGATAAAACAAAAGAAATCGCTGATATCATATCTAGAAGGGGTATAAACCCACAGACTAACACACCACATCCACCCCAAAGGATAATAAACGCGATGGAAAAAGTAGGTGTACATGTAGATCCATTAATAGACGCAGAAATGCAAGTTAACAAGATTGTGGAAAGTATAAAACCTTTAATACACATAAAATTCCAAAAGGTTATTGTA
>JAPLUX010000159.1 GCA_026397455.1 Candidatus Aenigmatarchaeota archaeon
TCCAGTAACCAAAGAATCTTTATCCTTACCTATTATCTCGAAACTTGCAGAAGTAACAGCAGAATTATCGACACCAATACGAGAAAATTCTGAAGAAACTTTTTTCTGGAATTCATTTTTTGGTTCGATGTAAGTTCTTCCAAATCTCTTCATCTTATAAGGAACCTTCAAATCTATTCCAAGTAATTCTTCAAGTTTTCGAACAGTACCGACAGTTGGATTAACTCTCTGTTTCTCTATCTCATACAGAGCTTTCTTAGAAATACCAATCTCTCTGGATAATTTCTCTAGACTTAAATTCAGTTCTTCTCTCTTCTTCCTCAGATAAACCGTGTTTATGACAACGGTATGTTTTCCTTTTATTGCTTTAACTTCAGGAATTATCTCTTCTTCTATCATATTATCGAACAATTCTGGAGTAACGACAGGAACTTGAAACCTGGAATATATTATATCATCACTCAACTCTTCACGGTTAGTCTTTTCTGATACAACCAATGGATAACCGGATACGAAATATGAGACTGCTTTCAAACTCTGCGCATGTTCTTCCAACAAACCATCGACGTTAGTTAGTGTTTTGATCAACATCAAGAAATCTTTTCTAGCTGCGATATCGAAACATCCTTGAGTAATGAAAAGTTGAAATTCATTTTTCGTCAGAGTATCAGCTAATCTTTTGACAAGGAATGATTTTTCAAACATTTTTATCATTAATTATATGAAATGGAATAAGTTTATAAAACAGTGTGTTTGTGGGTATACTATCAAGATATCAAAATTAATTTTTTAACCTTATTAATTTCAAATATATTGTTAATAAATAGATTTTAGAAGGACCGGTAGCTCAGCCTGGTGGAGCGCAACATAAGTGCTCAATCGCCTTATAAGGCACTGTTCCGTTTAGGACAGCGAGTGGCCGAGCGTTCAAATCGCTCCCGGTCCATTCGTGATGATAGTATGAGACTAAATGTCACACTCTGGTTGATAATCATAAACGTAATAGTTTATGTGTTTGAACTCATTTTTGGTAATGCTTTCTTGACTTTATTCTCACTCATACCAAACTTAGCTTTGAAAGGGTTTTACTGGCAATTCATCACTTACATGTTCCTCCACAGTCCTGGTGACCCGATGCACATATTCTTGAACATGTTTGCTCTGTTGATGTTCGGACCAAGAGTTGAACTAGCGATGGGACCTAAGAAGTTTCTCATATTCTATCTTATTTGCGGTGTTGGTTCAGGTCTATTATTCCTGCCATTGAGCGGTGATATGAACACACCGATGTTAGGCGCATCCGGAGCTATATTCGGAGTGTTGACTGCGTTCGGTTTAATGTTTCCCACAGCAACAGTTTTTGTCATGGGATTTTTCCCGATGCCTGCTATATTTGCTGTAGTAGTTTTTGGTATTTTAGAAATATTTTATGGAGTGACTGGACTTGAACCAGGAATTGCTAACTTCGGGCATTTGGGTGGGATGATAACTGCTATAATATTGCTGAAATTTTTTGGGTTTAAAAAAGAAAGAATTAGATATTTTTGGGAATGATTTAATGAATAATACAGATGAAAAAATAATCGATATTCTGAAGAAAAATAGCCGCACCACAATAACGAAAATCGCAGAGAAGGTTGGTTTGACTGAAGGTGCTGTCAGGTATAGAATTAATGAATTATTAAAAAATGGTAAGATCAAAAGGTTCACGATAGACACTGAAAATGAAATAGATGCAATTATTTTGGTAAGTACAAAACCTGAAAT
>JAPLUX010000035.1 GCA_026397455.1 Candidatus Aenigmatarchaeota archaeon
TTTATGGTGATTTGAAAGTTAGTGGAACAATATACGGTTGGAATGTGCCTTCTGAAATTATATTTACTTCGGTACATTCTGGTGGTAATTTTGGGAAATGGAAAGGGATGCATGACTGGATACAGGGCAACGGTTGTTCTGGATATCATGTTTGTAATGAATTTGAAGTGTTAGCATTTATAGAAACAGGAAAGACTATTAATTGGGGTTCTGTTTCGGATACTCAACTTGGAGCTATCTATACATTACAAGAAAATTGTGATCAGTGGACAACTAATGCTGGCATTGGATGGAGAGGCACAGTTTGGACTATAAATAATCAATTTGATGGTTCGGTTAACTGTGCCCAAAACTTCCGAGTCTTGTGTTGTAAATAGAAATCTTTTAATTGAATTTTAAATCAGTTGAATCAGAACGTGTTATATCTACCAATTATGAGAAAGGGTATTACTGTTTACCTGGAACATTTATGCATTCTCTCTCGGCTTATTACATCGATGACTCGGCGGGCCTATGTCTTATAGAAACCGATTACAACAAAATTGGATGCATTTCAATATACCCTTAGAATAAACTAGATAAAATTTTTAGTCATTATAATTCTAACAACCATTTCCACAGAGGAATGAACTTAATTTTCTTATTATTGAAAACTTCCTCATCTTCATGATCCCAAGTAATTACAAGCAAATCATTGCATTTCAATTCTTTACTTACTTTTAGCAAAACTCGGATTAGTTATTATATAAACTTTAATGTATATAAATATTAATCAAAAAAAAGAAAAAAATGGATGTTGATTGGCATTTTTTGTATCTTTTTCCTACCGATGACTGCAATCAGCGAAACTATCATCATTGACAGCAACAGCAATACTGAAAACTCTGGAACCACTCTTATATCTTTTGAGTTGGTGTATGTAAAGTAAGCGAATGTATACGTTGCATTTTCAGCTGGAATAATGTTCACCTGGTTGCCATCGACGTAGACGTTTGTGATACTGCTCATCAATGCCTTTGGAACAGCGATATATGTGAAACCGATAGTACCAGGTTGACCACCACTGTTGAAATATATTTCACCATTGAACCCGAAGCCAGTTATCGTTGAATTACTCGTAACAATGACGTGCAATGTGTTTCCAGGGATGTTAACTGTATAATCGTTTGTCTTAACATTGTTGGGTATCATCTGCACAATTTCTAAGTCCATGGTTGTTGATGATATTGTAATCATTTGACCTGCAGCTCCTACTCCAGTATCAAGTGTTATTTTCCCTATCCCTGGTGTTGGGTTGTTGATAACAACCATCGCCAACCCTGCTGCAATTAAAGTAGCTCCGAATGGTGTTGTAGCGCCCCATGGTAACAACGTCAAGCCAACTAACGTTATTCCTATCGGGATCAGAAAACTGACAGCAATTTTAGTCGTTCCAGGCAATATGTTTATGGTAGGTTTATACGTTCCTGTTGGAACGTCAGCGATCGTCTGGAAGTTTGGAGTTATACCAACGACTTCAGTGTAGTATTTCTCTAGAAAATTCCTTAGCATCGTCTCTTTCACTCTCGGCCACAATTCGGCACGCCATTTTTCCAATAGGCCTCTAGGATCGCCAATACCAAGAATGTCTTGTGGGACATCATATCTCTTTTCATCGAAATTCCCTTGAACAATGATAGCTACGTGTATCGAAACCATCGAGATGATAACGTTCAATGACACCTCGTTTCCGTACTCATCCTTTGGCTTTAATTCTGTTGAGATTAAAGATGCATATCTCACTTGAAGGTTCAATGCCTTATTGATAGAAGCTCCTATGTCGATCTGAACTTCGAAAGACAATTCGTAGTCAAAGTGGTATGGAACAACAGTCGTCTCTGAGCCATAAGCTATCATGATGATATTCCCAGTCAGCTTCGCAACAATCGACCCTTGTGCTTTGTAACTTCCAGAGTTCCTGAGGATTACATTGATTGGAATAACACCAAAATTTGCAGTAGAGTGTGTCGTTTGAAAATCATTGATGTAATTGTTTGCTTCTTCTACGTTATTGAATGGGACATTCAGTAAGTTCCATTTCTGATATTGCACATCTTGAATTTCTACGTTTGTTTTCTCTTGTGGTAGTTCTTGAAAGACAGAGATGTCATCGAAATATGCTTTTTGATCCTCACGACCACCGGCGATGCCTATATTAAAGCAGTCTATAGGTCCATAATCTGATCTGCCAGGCTCTTCTTCGAGTCCTGATTTCTTCAACACATTGTCTATCCAGACGCTAAACTCGTATGTGTTCTTATTCGTGAGCACTGTAATGTTATACCATCTCATGGCTTCTAATTTTTGCAGTGTGTTGAAGGTTCGTCTTCCTACGAGATCGAGGTATGCCATAGCATCTATTGTATCAGCCCAAAGCCAGATTTCGCTGAAACTTTCTTGATTCTGTGTATTGGTAAAAGCAAGTTGAACTTTAGCTTCCCACAATGAAGCCATCATCACGTAGACTTGATACCCAATGTAGTCACCACTGATCGTTATTCTCCTGTTAAGCAGAACTCCTGAATGATACGACCATAGTTGCAAAGATTTTGAAGGGCTGACACTAACCGAGTTCACTATACATTGCTTTTCAGAGTCTTCAGAGTCTCCAAGATAAAGATTCCAACTTCCTGTAGATTGGAATTCACCGAGTGGGTAACTTTCGAAGTTCTCATAGAAAATGTTTGACCGAGTTGATAGAGTGTTTGAAAGATTTGAATCACTTGTGGCTGTTGCTTTCGCCTGTATCTTGAATGTTGCTGTTGAAAGTAGCATCATCACAGTCAATGCTATTACTATTTTCTTCAACCATCTTTCCTCCTTTTTTTACGACTGTGGCACTAGAAGCTAAGTCTTAGTGTGTCCACCTTCAAAGAAGGATCACTCTATGAAACGAGTGACTATGATAGAAATTGACTAAAGATGCGAGCATCAAAACAAAACCCTATAAAGTCTATCCATTATTCATATTCTGTCTTCAGTTTGAAGTTACAAAATATTTCAATTTTTTTGAATGAATTGTGGATTTATGAGCATTACGCGTTAAATATTGCAGATTAAAAAGAATAAATAGATATTTTCTTGTTAAAGAAATTTAACCTGTTACTTTCAAAACAACAAAAGATATTTTTATTCAAGAAATAAATTAATCTAAGAGCGTATGAGAAAAAATTATGTCTTAATCTTTATTTTATTAGTGATAATCTTATTCTCTGGTTGTGTTGGACAGGATGGAAATAAAATCCAGTATTTTGACGAGGCTATAAAACAAGAAATCGAACTCCCAGAAAAAACCCTTCCTAATCAAGCGATAGGGATGACTGTTTACCTCACAAATCAAGTAGAGAGTAATGTTAACGATATTACATTCAGTATATCTGATTTATACGGTCTTAAGATTATGGATGTCAGCTGTGCCGGTGAAAACAAAGGATCAGTTAATTTTTGTGAATTCCCTTTCATCCAATCCTTGGATGAGAAAGAGATTGATTTTTCTCTGAAGGTCCCTGCAGATGATGAGCTTGCATACATTGGTCGAACCCTGAAACCAGAATTAACCTTGGAATATAACTATTCTGGACAAGCGATGTTTTATGTTCCTATACTGAAACAAAATGAAAAATCAACAACAGCCAAAATACAAAAGACTAACACACATGGGCCTATACAAATCGATATAGTTAGAAGTTTTACGCAATCAAACTATGACTGGGAAAGGGAAGGCAATATTTTCTCTATTATCGTAACAGTGAAAGATGTTTTGAAATCAGACAACGAGCTTGAGATAAGTAAAGATAATTTTCGAATATACCTAACCAATTTGAATACCAGTAGTGAATGGGGACGTTGTGATTTTGAAAAAACAGGCGAATACTATGTACCTAATGATAATATAAAATTGCCCATGAAAACTCCGTTGGTTTGCGCTTTGAAAGCAAATGAAGGTCTTACACTTCCAAGGACCGATGGTATTGTCAGAATAGAATATTCTTATAGATACAAGACTTCTGAACAAAAATCAATAAACGTTGAGACAAAAATCGTTTAGTAGATAGTTTTTTTATCAATCAAATCAAAATAACTTCTAGAGATAATATGGCTAGATCAAATTGTCCTAAGTGTGGATCCCCTTTAGTGAGTGGACAAGGGACTGATTGGGTTTGTAGATCATGCGATAATAGATGGCCACAACAAGTTGATACTAGCGGATTTTTTCAAAAAACTGCAGAAGATGCTGGTAAAACTGAATGGGGAAGAGGAGCGACAGAAAAAACACCAGCGTCTGCTCCTACACCACCCTCAGCAACACCTTCTCCACCTTCACCACCCCCAGCAACACCTTCTCCACCTTCACCACCCCCAGCAACATCAGGTTCAGATGGAGGAGGTGATTATCGATGGTGTAAAAAATGCGGGAGGCGTTATGGTAAGGATGCAAAAAATTGTCCGTACTGTGGATATGGATCAATTTCCGGTAAAATCGAATGTAAAGTCAAGGGAAAAGTTACAGAAATAGGTACCACTTTTACGTTCAATATTTTTGATGCAATAAAGTTTTCAATTATAACCGCGCTACTTATCGTCGTAACAACAAATTTTCTGGTACCAAAATTACAGGAAATTTTTCCTTTTACAGTTCCATCATGGTTCAACGTATTATTCATTCAGCAAGGTCTATGGTTCATAGTCGGT
>JAPLUX010000002.1 GCA_026397455.1 Candidatus Aenigmatarchaeota archaeon
AAAGTTTCCAGAACTGCTTGGCTTTCTATTTCTCTACTCTTTCTTCTCGGTTCTGCAACGAGTTTTTCATAGCCATACTTTGGTGGTTTTATTATACCTTTTCCTGCATAACCTAATCCAGTTTTAATTCCATTCCAAATCTTTCCACCAATCCTACTATACAATTTTTCGACTGGTTTCATTAGAGTAACAGTTGAGTCTGATTCAACTGTTAAGTCCATACTTTTAATCAAGTCACACATAAGATTGTATATACTCCAAGAGTCTTTTTGTGAGCCCCACATACCCAATTCCAATTGATTTAATCCAGATTTCAACCATAGAGCATTAGATAGATATGATTTATTTTGAGTTTGTCTCTTATAATCGCTTTCATAATTTGTGACATAAAAACCAATTTCATTACCTTTTTTCATCAACTCTAATAATTCACCATGAACAACTTCACGTGGAGAAACACAAGCCTGCTTTACACATTCAAATTGTCTTATTGATATTGGATGCCCTTCCCTTCTTAATTCTTTGACAATCTCTTTTGCTAATTCATATTTAGTATCATCAATACCTTCATGTGTGGGGAATCCATCATATTCTTTCACTTTACCCTTAGTCAAAAAATCAGGGAATATCGGTTTGACTTCAAAATTGGATTCCTTTGGAACTATTTGCTCCTTAAATTCAATCGGAGTCTCTTCCCCATTAGGCACAGACCTGTGAACATAAAGGGATGCATCTGTGGTTCTATAATTATCATGGGTTAATTGTCTCAAACATTCAGGAACTTTACCATAAACAGAAAATAATTGTGCTTCAGTTGGAGTAAAAGTCAATTTACCTGTAACACTTTTTAGAAGAGGTTTATTTACTTGGAGTGAACCATCGGATAATGGTATAACGACATCAGCCAATCTTTTGTTATCAACATCTACCATTAAATTCTCAAAATAACGAGCAATAGAACCAGCGTATCCTGCTTCGCTGGCTGTCATTTCGTATGCTTCCCAAGGCATTCAATCACAAAAATCAATAGTATAGTTAAAGATTTAAGTCTTATTATACGAACATCGAACTCCTTTAGACTTTTTGTGCAACTCCTGGGTTTTTGTCATCACTTTTCGATGGATGATTTATTGTATTTTTTTGTCCATTTTGCCATATTTTCAACTACTAGAAAATAGATAAGGTTTTTAAATCTTAAATTCCAACATACATTAACCCGTTAACACTGCGTAAGCAGGAGGGAAAACATGACAGTCCTAGAAAAGATAAAGGAAATAAGAGAGAAATCAAAGAAAAGAAACTTTAATCAGAGATTTGACCTTGTCATCAACTTAAAAGAATTAGACATGAAAAAGGCTGAGAGTAAGATTGATGAATTATTTGCTCTTCCAAAAGGTATTGGAAAAGATGCTTCTATAACACTTTTTTCTGATAGTGTAAAAAAAATGGAAGGTTGCACAATATTAAGCGGTTCAGAAATGGAAAAACTGAGCAAGGATAAAAAAGAAATAAAAAAACTCATTGGTAAGACTGATTTTTTCCTCGCAGAACCTAAGTTGATGATCGTTGCAGGAAAACACTTGGGTAAGTTTCTGGCACCGAAAGGAAAGATGCCTAAACCGGTGACTGGTAACGTAGAAAAAACAATAGAGGATACGAAAAAATCCATAAGAATTTCGGTGATTAAAACCCCTATAATACACACGGTCGTCGGTTCTGAAAAAATGGATGATAAGGATTTGGAAGAAAACATAAAAGCACTCATAAATTTCTTAAAAAATAGACTTCCAAAGGGGAAGAACAACATAAAGAATGTTTACTTGAAACTCACGATGAGTCATCCTATCAAACTAGAGGTTGAATAAAATGGTCAGCGAGAAGAAAAAGCAGAGTGTCGTTGAAATAAAACAACTGGTTGAGAAATACCCAGTGGTTGGAATACTGGATTTATTCAAGATGCCATCCAGACAGTTGCAGTACATAAGAAGGGATATCAGAGGTAATGTCCTAGTAAAAATGTGTAAGAAGAGAGTCATATTGTTGGCGTTGAAAGATATCAAAAGAAAGGAAGGTATAGAGAAACTCAATGAATTTACTCCGAGAGAACCTGCTTTGATATTTTCTGAGATGAACCCGTTCAAACTTTTCAAGACATTGAAAAAGAGTAAGTCCCGTGGTTATGCAAAACAAAATGATGTTGCACCAGACACCATAGTCATTACCGCCGGTCCAACTGCCTTGCCTGCAGGTCCTGCCATAGGTGAACTGCAAAGGTTGAAAATACCTGCGATGATTAAAGAAGGAAAAATACACGTCAGAGAAGATTTTGTAGTTGCAAAGAAAGGTGATGTAATTTCTGACCAAACGGCTAACGTTTTAAAGAAATTGGATATACAACCTATGGAAATCGGAATAGATGTTCTTGGTTTATGGGAGAATGGTATCGTTTACAAAAAAGATGTTCTTGATGTCGATGAAAGTGCCTATATTCAGAATATAAAAAATGCTTATGCTCATGCTTTAAATTTGTGCGTTAATACTTGTTATCCAAACAAAGATTCCATAAGAATATTGATACAGAAAGCTCACCAACAAGGAAAGAACTTGGGTATTAACGCAAACATATTGGATAAAGGAATAATAGAAGGTTTAGTCGAGAAGGCAAACTTACAAGCTCAAAATTTGAAAGGAGTGTTGAATATTTAGGAGGTGTTTGATTTGGAATACGTATACACGGCTTTGTTGTTGCATTCAGCCAAACAAGAAATAAACGAAGGTAACATCAAAAAAGTTTTAGAGGCAAGCGGAATAAAAGCAGATGATGCAAAGATTAAAGCATTAGTCTCTGCTTTGGAAGGTGTTAACATCGAAGAGGTTATTAAACAAACCGCCGTCCCAGTAGCAGTAGCTGCACCTACAGTAGGAGAGAAAAAGGCTGAGGGTGAGAAGAAAGAAAAACCTGAGGATACTGAGAAAAAATCTGAAGAGGCTGTCGCTGGATTAGCAAGTTTGTTCGGTTAGATAGAATGAAAGATTTGTTAGAACTGACCAAGAAAATAGAAGACAAGACTTTGAGAGAAAAAGTCGTTGAATTTTTGAAAGACTTGAGACTATCTAGCAAACATTTCAAAAAATATCCGAAAGAAAAGTTGGATAATGCTGGCAGCCTGTTCGTTATTTCTACTTCAGGTCTTGGACCGATAGAGAGGGACATAGTCAACCACACAGTTGCGTTGACTGATTTGTGTATAAGTGTATCAGAGAATTTTGAAAAAAATTATGGGTTGAAACTGAAGAAAGATTTTTTAGTCGCTGCTTCTATATTACATGACTTGATGAAATCTTTCGAGTACAAGAGAGATAAAAAAGGTGAATTGGAACCGACAGGGATAATGTTGGACCACACGATGCTCGCTGTGGCAGAGTTGTATAAAAGAGATTTTCCTGAAGAAGTCATACACATAGTGGCTTCACATTTTGGAGAAGGTGGACCGACGCCACCGAGAACGTTTGAAGCTGTAGTTTTCCATCATCTGGATTCTCTCGTGTCGATGATCGAATACTATCATCATGGTAAGAAAAAAATGGATGAACAGATCATATTCCTCACAGAAGAAGATTTGAAAAAATTAGGTGAAAAAACTGAACAACTTGAATGAATTATTTTTACAAATAGAAGAGATAATAAAAAAAATTAAACCAAATGATAAAATATGTTTAGTCCATCATGATGACACTGACGGTTGTTGTTCTGCTGCTTTGTTCTCAATCTTAATACATGACATGATAGGGGATTATCCCATGCTTTTTCCTATAGTGGGATTAGAGAATGTCAACAGAATATTGATAAACAGGTTGAAGGTGTCAAACCCTGATTTTGTTTTTGTTTTTGATGTCACGATAAACCCAAAAGATCTGAACAT
>JAPLUX010000049.1 GCA_026397455.1 Candidatus Aenigmatarchaeota archaeon
GTAGGTGCTTGAAGTGCACGGTGAATGCTTTAATATCATCTGATTCTGAAATTTGTTTAGTGTTTATAATAACAATAATCCTAAAATTAAAAGAGGTGTTTGGTCTTGGCTAACATCAGTGATATACTCGATGGAAAAATGGACGGAAAAGAAGTTGAAATCAAAGGATGGTTAGTCAACAAAAGGTCGAGTGGCGGAGTCCAATTTCTCATGATAAGGGATGGAACTGGAGTGATTCAATCCACTGTTCATAAGGATAAAGTCGAGAAGAATGTTTTTGATGATACTGATAAACTGACTCAAGAATCTTCTTTGATAATAAAAGGAATTGCTAACGAAGATAAAAGAGCACCCGATGGTTATGAAATCAAGATTAAAGACTTGAAGGTTGTACAGTTAGCTGAAGAATTTCCTATCGGTAAGAAAGAACATGGAATTGAATTCTTGATGGAATGGAGACATTTATGGCTGAGGAGTCCAAGGCAGATTGCAATAATGAAAATAAGAGCGGAAGTAATAAAGGCGTGTAGAGACTTTATGGATGATAACGGGTTCACTTTAACAGATTCTCCGATACTTTCAGGCTCTGCTTGTGAAGGAACTTCTACTCTGTTTGAAACACCGTATTTTAGTAAGAAGGCTTATTTGACTCAGAGTGGTCAGTTGTACGTTGAAGCGACTATCGCTGCTTTGAAGAAAGTCTACTGCTTCGGACCTACCTTCCGTGCAGAAAAATCAAAGACAACTCGTCATCTGACTGAATTCTGGATGATTGAACCTGAAGTCGCCTTTGCAGATTTTGAAGACAACTTAAAATTACAAGAGGATTTGGTCAGTTATATAGTTAAAAAAGTCTTGGAAAAAAGAAAGAGAGAATTGGGAGTCTTGGGTAGAGACATAAAACCTTTACAAGAAGTTGAACCTCCATTTCCAAGAGTTACCTATACAGAAGTTATTGAAATGCTAGAGAAGACTAAGTTCAAGCTAGAATGGGGTAATGATTTAGGTGCACCACATGAGAGGTTCGTTTCCCTTAAAAATGATAAACCTACTTTCATAACGAAATATCCTACTAAAATAAAGGCATTTTACATGCAACCCGATCCAAAAAATCCAGATGTAGCCTTATGTGCTGACTTGATGGCTCCAGAAGGGTATGGTGAGATTATTGGTGGTAGTCAAAGAATTCATGATTTAAAATTACTCGAGCAAAGGATTAAAGAATGCGAATTACCAAAAAAAGCATACGAATGGTATTTGGATTTGAGGAAGTATGGTACAGTTCCACACTCAGGGTTTGGGATGGGTGTTGAAAGGGTTGTGTTGTGGATCTGTAAGTTGAAACACATAAGGGAATGTATACCCTTCCCGAGAACGATAACAAGACTTTATCCATAAGTCCCCATAGCTCAACGGTGGAGCAACTGGCTGTTAACCAGGAGGTTGAGAGTTCAAATCTCTCTGGGGACGCTTATTATTTGTTAGAACCTTGATAGAACATTAGACAAAAGTAAGGAATTTATACAATTAAAAAATAATCTACTAATTATGAAAAAATCCTTTAAAAGATATTTAGTAAGTTTTTTTATTGGACTTGTTTTTTTGATTGTTCTATACATAGCGATAATGAACAACGTAAAAAACCCTGAGGTTAAATTTCTACCATACTACACTTTCAGGACTCTTTTGAGGATAACAGTTACACTTGTCGTATCGGTTGTCTTCGGTGTATCATTCGGAATATTAGTTTCGATGAGCAAAAAGGCATCGATGATAATAACACCAACGTTCAATATAATGCAGTCAATACCAATATTAGGATACTTCCCTGCAGTCATCATTCTGTTCATCTCATTTTTCCCTGGTATTCTCGGTATGGAATTAGCTTCGGTATTCCTTTTGTTCACTTCCATGGTTTGGGCCATATTTTTCGGTGTTGTCGGTGCAATTAAGAGTATACCACTCAACATCATCGATGCAGCAAAAGCATTCAACATAAAAGGATTCAAGTTTATCACCAACATAATAATCCCAGCTATCATACCTGCTCTTATTTCTGGAAGTATCTTGGCATGGTGTGATGGTTGGTTTTTCATGATTGCAGCCGAATCCATAACTTATGCAGGTGAAACACATAATCTTCCAGGATTGGGGTCATTCTTAGCAAAGTCTGCTTACGCTAACGATACAAACTTGGCTATACTTATATTGGTTTTGATCACTGCAATCGTATTATTCATAAATCATTTTACATGGCATAGGTTGATGGAAAAAGTCAGTAGTACTGGTTATATGCCTTTGTTTAGGTTGGGAATGTTTGATTTAAAAAATGAGAAGAAAGTTGTCAGAAGAAATTTCAAGTTGCATTTTAAGTTCAGACAAAAAGTTTTATCAGAATCTAAATATAGAGGGTATTCTTTAAAACAAAAAATAATTGCAGTCGCTATAGTTGTTTTAATATTTTTAGTAGTACTGTACACCATATACAAAGGAATGCTGGATCTTAGAATTATTAAAAAATCTCTTTTTGTTCCTGAAGCAGCTAATATACCAATTTTTACATTCTTTACGCTCTCAAGGTTAACGATAGCTTATATGATTTCTTTGGGTTTTGCGATATTCATGGGTGTTTTAGCAGCAGAGCATAAAAAATTCGCGACGTTCTTCTATCCGATATACGATATAGGTCAGGCAATACCAATATTGGCTTTGTTCCCGATACTTTTCGTTTATTTAAGTAAAATTTTTGGCGGTACATTAGGTTTAGAAATTACAGGAATTGTCATGCTAGTCATGGATATGATATGGTATATGTTTTTGAACGTTGTAGCCGCTGTGAAGAGTATACCAGAAGAAACAAGGGAAGTTTCAAAAATATTTGGTTTTAAAGGGATAAAAAGGATTAGACATATAATTCTTCCAGCAATCCTACCTGCACTAATAACGGGTAGTTTACTCTCTTGGGGAACGGGCTGGAACACTATAATATTTTCCGAATACATGCCTCAACAAGGGGGAGACCTACATGTTAATGGGTTAGGATATCTTTTGAGTATAGAAGGTTATAAAAAAGGAAATACTATTATGTTAGTATTCATACTTTTCATAATTTCAACAATTATTATATTAATGGAAAAATTCATATGGGATAAATTATTATCTAAAACAAAAAAATATGAATTAGAGGCGTAGTATATGGCATTGCTAGAAGTCAAAGATGTGACAAAAAGTTTCATAAACGATAACAAAAGAATTTATGTTATAGATGATATTGACTTTAAAGTCGATAAAGATGAATTCTTGGCGATAGTAGGTCCTTCAGGTTGTGGAAAATCAACATTGTTAAGAATAATAGGTGGGCTCGAAAGACCTGATATGGGAGAAGTTTTATTCCATGGAAAACCTGTCCTTGCCCCGACCCAGGAAATAACCATGATTTTTCAACAATTTGGTTTGTTACCTTGGAAAACTGTATTAGAGAACGTTGAACTTCCTTTAGAAATTCATGGGATTGACAAAAAGACGAGAAGGGAAAGAGCACTTCGTTTTATAAAAGACGTGGAATTAGAAGATTTTAAAGGTGCATATCCTTATGAACTGTCGGGTGGGATGAAACAGAGGGTTGGAATTGCAAGGGCATTAGCATTACAGCCAGAGATTCTACTCATGGATGAACCTTTCTCTTCGTTAGATGCGTTGACAGCTGAATCATTACGAAAAGAAGTCCTAGACATTTGGGCAGATAAGATTAATGTTACCGATACTTTCATAATGGTTACTCATTCGATCGATGAGGCAGTCTTTATGGCCGACAGAGTAATAGTTGTTTCGTGTAGACCTGGTAGGATAATTGCTGATGTAAAAATTGATATACCTAGACCAAGATATGGTCACCAGAGATCTAAAAAATTTTATGGTTATGTGGATAAAATTAAAGCAATGATTACAAAGAAAAATAATAATCATTCATCAAAATAACTTTTTATTTCAATCAAGAACTTTTTTGAGTTTTGTTTATAACTAGTATGTCGTTACTTTCACATTCTGGACATTCGTACGGTTGGTTCTGCATAGGCTCTGAATTCCACCTGTACCCACATTCCTGACATTCACACTCATAAACAAACAAATCTGGCATATGCTTCAATATAAAATAGGTATAGTATAAATAATAACATATGTCTCTAGAACCATCGAACGTTATACCTGAAAAATCTAAAGCACATTCTGGGGAACATGTTCTTTTTCAATCACTCTCAAGAATATTCAAAGGAATGGAATCTGTTAAAATCGTGATTGAGCCAGACAAAAAACAATTGTTCGTCAAGTATGATGATGAAATAAGTTGGAGTGGAATTCTAGAAGCTGAGAGGATTGCGAATAGAATTATCCAAGAGAATAGAAAAATAAAAATAACGATTGGGGACAAAGAAAAACTGAGGAAAGAATACGGCAATAAACTCAGAGGAAGATGGGATTTGATAGAAGATAAGACTATCAGAATAGTGGAAGTTGAGGGATTTGATTGCGTTGCGTGTAAAGGAGAACATGTTGGAAGTACTGGTGAAATCGGACTAATTATAGTAAAAGATTTCAAGAATCTTGGGAAAGGCGAGTATGAGATTCAGTATGAAGTTGGGGATAAAGCCAAAGAATTTCTTATGGAATCAAAGAACATCGCGATGAAAGTTATGGAAATCCTCGGTACGACCCCTGGTAAAATTGAAAACACTGCAAAAAACCTTAAACAAGAAATTGAAAGACTGAGAGAAAATTTAAAAGAGGCCAGTAAGAAAGCAATGGAAAATTTAGATTATGAAAAAATCAAAGGAGTGAAACTATACTCTAAAATTTTTGATGGTTTAGATAGAAGAGAGTTGATGAGAAAAGCTGCAGATTTAAGGAACGAGAAAAAAACTGTTGTAGTATTCGGCGACAGTTCTGGTTTTTTAGTCATGGGAAGGAGTGATGACTTGAATTTTAACGTGCTTCCCTTATTAGAAAAAAGTTGTAATTTTTTAAAAGGGAAATGTGGTGGTAAAGAAGATTTTGCTTTTGGTGGCGGGTTTAAATCTGATGATTTAAACGGAGCTATGAAGTTGATAAAAAAAGAATTGATCGAATCTCTTTAAACTTTTATTTATCAATTATAAATTGATAATAATGAAAGCGACTGTGAATAAAGTTCAGACAATAACGATTATTTTTGTTTATGTTGTAGTCGGTGTTGCTTTCTTTTATGTCAACGGAATCGAGACAACAGGAAGAACTATTGAAACGATACAATATCCTCAAAAATTGAATAACACGATTTTAGTGACAAGTGGCATCATAGTAGTTGCGATTGGATTACTGATATTTTACGGCCGGAAATAATTTTAATCCCATTTTATACCCATATAATTTCTCAGATATTTCCAACGGGTCCGTAGCAGACCTATAGAAAACATATGTGGGAGTCTATCTGATAATTAGTTGTTTTTTAAAATTAAAATAGTTTTATCCTATTGAATTAACTTAGAATCAGATAGACGGCATGTTGAGTTCTTGTTCTGAATAAATCCTCCGAAAAGCCATACGATATTCGGAGGTGTTAGTATGGAAGAAGTTGTTGGGTTAGACATGCATCTGAAAAAGACACAAGGAACGATAATGGCAATGGATGGGACTATAATAAGAAAAGAGAGATTTGATACTGATAAAGAAAACATGAGGAAGTTTCTAGAAAAATTACCGCCCGATACAAAAGTTGCTCTAGAGTCTCAAGGCTTCTGTTGGCCTTGGATAGACTTCATCGAAGATCTTGGCTATAGACCTTTGTTAGCAAACCCAGTTAAGGTGAAGTCAAGAGCTGAAGACATAAAGACAGATGACGTTGACAGTGAATTACTCGCACATCTCACTAGGATGAACTGGTTACCGACATGCTACGTGCCTTCAAAAGAATTGAGATGGTTGAGGAGCATGCTGAGGCATAGGGCATTCAGGAGAAAGATAACGACAGCGATAAAGAACAGGACATGGTCAGAGTTCAGGAAAAGGGATATACGCACAGATGACTTTGGCGCACGCACATGCAGACAGCTAGCATCATCTTCAAACATCTATGAAGTTAACCAGAATATGGAAATACTCGAGGCTGTGGAAAGGCAGATAAAACTGATAGAATCCAGACTGAAAATACAGTATCAAGATGTTAAGCCAATAAGGCTGTTGCAGAAGATCAAGGGTATCGGCTTCTTGACAGCTATAACCCTGTACGCAGAGATATGCGACATCGAACGCTTCTCCTGTCCAGAAAAACTGGCCAAATATGCAGGACTCGTTCCTAGGGTCAGGCAGTCTGGTGAAGTTACTAGAATGGGTAGGGAAACAAAAGGAAACAAGTGGTTGAAATGGATACTGATAGAGGCTGCATGGTCGCACATCAAGTTTTGTCGTGGTGGAAGACTTTCAAGAGTGTATGAGAACGCTTACCAAAGGAAGAAGGATAAAAAGAAAGCGATAAAGATCGTTGCAAGAAAATTGGTCAACATCATCTGGGCTGTATGGAAATATGAGAGAGAATTTCATGCTTGAGTAGGACAAAGAATGGGGGAAGAACTCTACAAAAATCTGCGGTTAGACCGCTACAGATAGACTGAGTCATCCCCTCATTCCTGGCTAAAAGCCATATTGCGGCAAGACCGCTGATAAAAGAATGTCGTCCGAAAGATAAAAATATTTAATATCAAGAGGTGAATGATGATGTAGGAGGATTAACAAGACCTCAACATAAAAGATTTTTGTTAAAAATTCTAGAATGGACCCGTGTTCATTTGTATGTGGGTCCCATCGGATCCATCAAACTAACCTAAGGGTTTTAATACCCTAAATAATATTCAATTATAATAAAAAGAGTTTTCAGATAACGTTGAAAACCTTAATAAACTTTACTTAGCAAATCTAATAAGTATTTGTGATATAATGAGACACGATACTGTAGCAGATGTCATGTCTGCAATAAAGAATGCAGATAGAATGGGAAAGAGAGATTGCGTTACTGCTGCTTCTAAACTTGTTAAAGAAGTTTTAACAGTCATGCAAAAAGAAGGTTACATAGGCACTTTTGAATTCATGGACGACGGCAAGTCAGGTAAGTTCAAGGTAGAGTTGAAGAGTAGAGTGAATGATTGTAACGTCATAAAACCCAGATATTCTGTTAAAATAGGCGAATTCGAAAAATGGGAGAAAAGATTCTTGCCAGCCAGAGATTTCGGAATACTGTTAGTTTCGACAACAAAGGGGTTGGTGACACATGAAGAAGCGAAGAAACAGAAACTCGGCGGTAAGTTATTGGCTTATGCTTTCTGAGTGATTATCATGGAAAAAGAACTAACAATACCAGAGAATGTGAAAGTAGAAGTGCAGAATAAACACGTGAAAGTCTCAGGCCCAAAAGGGGAATTAAACAGAGAATTCAAGTATTTTTTTGACGTGAAGATTGAAAAGAAAGATAATAAAATCGTTGTAACATCTAGTTCTGACATTAAAAAAGTCAGGGCGATAACCGGAACAATCATAGCTCATATCAATA
>JAPLUX010000082.1 GCA_026397455.1 Candidatus Aenigmatarchaeota archaeon
TGAAATATAAAATAAAAGTCAAATTCCATGAAGATTTCTTGAAAGTTGATGGCGATAACATTCTAGTCGGTTTGAAATCAAAACCAGAAAAAGGAGAGGCAAACAAAGAATTGATAAAAAAATTAGCCGAGTATTTTAACGTGCATTCTTCTCATGTAAAAATTTTATCTGGTTTCAAGTCAAGAAACAAAATAGTAGAAATCCTATAATTTTATAAGTTAAACTTTTATATATCCAATTAAGCAGGGGTTGCCAAGTCTGGTCAAAGGCACAGGCCTTAGGAGCCTGTCCGTTAGTCGGTTCATGAGTTCAAATCTCATCCCCTGCACTTAAATAATATTTAAAAATCCAGAATCAGAAAGATTTTAATTCTGTATATTTTCTACAAAGGAATTACTTATCATATTTAATTTTTAAATAAAGTTGATACAAAACTGTAATCCCAAAAATGATGTTCACTATGATAATCGGCATTGATTCAATTAGAACTCCATAAATTATCCAGAATACAGTCCCGATAAGAGTAGCGACAATCAATCCTAATGATATATCACTTACATTTTTTGTTTTATAAGATTTGATTACTTGAGGAATGAAACTAATCATAATAAAAATTCCAGCAAGATAGCCAATAATTTCTTCAATCATAATAGAATATAAATCGGGTTAGAATATAATGTTTTTTAATGAACAATTTAATTATTTTTTTATTATAACGTCTTTGAAAGAGAAAGAATGACAAAACTTATCACAGTCAAAAATAAAGATGTCAAATAAAATTCTGCGCCAACACCCATACCTATAGCCGCTACTACCCAGAGTGACGCTGCTGTGGTAAGACCTGAAATCCTATTTTTATCCTTGAATATAGTACCTGCACCCAAGAAACCTATACCTGTAACGATTTGACCGATCATTTTTGTAGGATCACTTGGCGATAATATTAATGACATATCTGTAATGAAATTTGCCCCCATACAGACAAGCATGTGTGTCCTTATACCGGCAGGTTTGTTCAACTTTTCTCTCGTATAACCTATGATAAAACCGAATAAACCTGATAGGAGCAATTTTAATACAATCTGGAATTCTTGTTCTAAAATCATAATATCATCTTCGATTTACGATTAAATAAATTTACAAACAATTTCTGATATTTATTTAAAGTTCTGAACAAGACATAATTTAGGTGATTTAAGCTGGTAAAGAAGAAAGGCTTCCCGTCAATCGGCGAGATTGTCATGGTTACAGTAACGAACATGACTCCTTATTCTGCACTATGTCGATTGGATGAATATCCTGGAAAAGAGGGAATGATCCACATATCAGAAGTATCTGGAAAGTGGGTCAGGGACATAAGAAAATTCATCAAGCCGAACAAAAATTACATCGTCAAAGTCTTGAGAGTAGATGAAGATAAAGGTCACATAGCGCTTAGTTTGAAAAGAGTGGCTAAGGTAGACAGAACGAGAAAGATGCAGTCTTACAACTATGAGAAAAAAGCAGAGAAAATATTGATGAAGATAGCGAGAAGAGAAAAAATAACTTTGGAGAAAGCATACGAATCGATCGGTTATCAACTGCAAGAAAAATTCGATGATATGTTCGAGGCGTTTAAACTCGCTGCCGAATCACCAGATAAACTCATAGAAATGGGAATAGAAAAAAAATGGGTTGAAATTATCCATGAAGTTGCCAAAGAATTCATTCAAAAAAAGAAGATAAAAATAAAGGCAGAGTTGGACGTTAAATTTTACACAGGCGACGGGGTAGAAAAAATAAAAGAATTCCTGAATAACTTAATCAATAAATATGGATTAAACATAAAATATATTAGTGCTCCAAAATACAGCGTGGAGATAGAGAGCAATAACCCAAAGTTAGCACAAAAAGAATTGGTAAAACAGTTGACTAATGCCATAGCTAACATAAAAGACGGTGAAGCTGAATTTAAAATGGTGGGGGAAAAGAATGATTGAAACTAAGATTAGAGTTAATAAGGATATGCCTAAGTTGAAAGATCCTGTTTTCATCGAAGGTTTGCCCGGTGTTGGGAATGTCGGTAGGATTGCTGCCGGTTATCTTGCCGAGCAATTGAAAGCTGAAGAGTTTGCTGAATTGTTTTCATCACATTTTCTACCGTTCGTCTTGTTACATCAGAATTCAGCAGTCCACGTCCTAAAAAATGAATTCTTTTTCTGGAAGGCTAAGAAAAAGGGCCAGAGGGATTTAGTGATATTGATTGGTGACAGCCAGAGCATCGATCCTCAAGGGCATTATGATATCGTCGAGACTACATTAGACTTTTTAGAAAAATTAAACGTGAAAGATATAATAACGATAGCAGGTTTAAACGTTGGTAAAATGGATAGAGAACCGAAAGTCATCGGGGCTGTGAGTGACCCTGAGCTCATAAAAAAATACAAGAATTATGGCATAGATTTCAATGCTGGTAGTAAAGTCGGGACGATTGTCGGGGCGTCAGGTTTATTCCTAGGTTTAGGAAGGTACAGGGGAATGAAAGGTCTTTGCTTGCTCGGTGAAACATCAGGGTTTCCGATAATTCCAGACCCGAAGAGTGCTGAAGTTGTTTTGAGAGCTTTGACAAAAATACTCAACATAAAGTTAGACATGGATAAATTAGAGGACAAAGTCAAGGAAATGGAGAATTTCATGAAGAAGATAGAAAAAGTTCAGAGCAGGGCAATAAGACAATTGATATCACAGCAAATGCAACGACCTTCTGATGAAAAAGAAGAGGAACTGAGGTACATAGGATAAACTTAAGAATTTTCGTTTTAATAAAGTGAGTTCATGACAGAGGATTTATTAGTTCCAAAACAAGACTATTTGTCTGCTGGTATACACATAGGAATGAAGTCCAGGACCGCAGACATGAAGAAGTTCATCTATAAAGTTAGAGAGGATGGACTAGCTGTTCTTGACCTGAAAATACTGGACGAAAGGGTAATGACGGCAGGAAAGTTCTTGTCTAACGCGAAGAAAATACTCGTTGTCGGGAGAAAATTGAATTCCCACACACCCATTAAAAAGTTCTGCGAGATTATCGGTTGTGATTATATCATCGGCAGGTTCATGCCAGGGACTTTAACTAACCCCAGCTATAAGAAATTCGTTGAACCTAATATTGTTCTATTGGCAGATCCTTTATCAGACTATCAATCATTAAAAGAGGCTGTTGACAGCAGGATACCTATTGTGGCTTTGTGTGATACTTTTAACGAGACGAGGAATATCGATTTTGTCATCCCATGCAACAATAAAGGTAAAAAATCGCTTGGCTTGGTTTACTGGTTGTTAGCTAGGGAGATGCTCAAGAACAGGGGAGAAAAGGAATTCACGCATAAACTTGAAGATTTTGTGGGAGCGGAGTCAGAAGAGGAAGAAAAATAACCTTTAAATATATCTTGTCCTAATTAAAATTGCTGGTAAGCTGAGTAAACGGCTTCGCCTTTCCTTCAAAAGAAAGGTGAGGAAGTTCCATCCACCTAAGGATGCTGAAAAGCGAACTGAGAAGTTCGTGATCGATATCAGAAACGAGACCACGTGAGTGGATGAAACGGATCGATCACTCCAGTGGGGTGCAAAGTTAAAAACTGCTTAGACGAATGCCGTTAACACAGAAGATGGACTATTCTTAGCATACCAGCCTTTTTCAATTCAAAAGATTTGGTAAATTATCAATTTCTTTAAAATCTAAAATTATATCAACATGTTTTCGAAGATAATCCCTATACAAAGAGTTAGAATCCTTAATAAAATTAAAACCTCCTTCATCATCATAAAAGAAAATTGATATGCATTTCATCTCAGGATCAACCAATCTTTTAATAAAAAATGAATAAGCTGCGTGTTCTGATGCTAACACTCTCATAGAATTGAAGGAGTTTGCATGACTTGTCAAGACACAAAATGATTTACCACCATATTCAAAATAGTCATCAGGAATGAGAAAAGTTTTATGAATAGTTTGGAGTATTTTCTTTCCTTCAGGATATAACCCTAATTTTGTTAGTTTTTTATGAACTAATCTCTCATATTCGTCTAATCTATTGTATTCTCTTTTTGCAGATGCTTTAAGATGATTTTTCTTCAAATTCACTTCAAGTTGGAATGATTTCTTCAATTTACTAATGTAATTTTTTACCACATTGTTCTGGTTCAAAATCAGAGATCTAATCAACTTTAATCTCAATTTTCTATTAAAGACTGGAATTATACCTTCGTCTATTAAAAGTAAAAATAAATCAGGTCTTTGCAATTTCTTCTCGAAAGTTACTATTAGAGGTACATTAAATTTCTTCATTAACCAATTTTTCTTTTCAACGAAATCTAGAAACTGTCCTTTATGTATGTAATTAACACTTGTAACTTCTTCTACAAGAATTAGTTTGTCATCTGAAAAATAAACAAAATCAAAACATCTCCAATCGATACCTTTACCCAAAATCATGTTGAATTCAAATTTAAGGTTGTTGATGATATTTTCTCTAACTAATTCACGTTCTTGTGGTTGTGGTTTTTGGTTTAATAACGATCGTTTTAGATTATATTTTCTCGCATTCTTACTCATCATCCTTTTCACGGATTCAATACCATATTTTTCAACTAATCTTTCCCAACCTTTCTTACCATTTTCTCTTGCTTTTCCAATATCTACTTCAGTAAAATGTCTTGTTAGAAGATTTCTCGGCACATCGCCATCAATATGCCATCCAAGTCTTCCATATTTTCTAAGAACATTTGCAGCTCCAATCTTTCCCCCACGTTTACCATATTCTTTTAACGCTTCGTTTTTCTTTATTATTTTTACAATCCATTCGTTCAGAACTTCATCAAAAGAAATATCAACAAATTTCATCAATTTTTTTACTTGTTTAAGTGAAAGTCTAGAACTTTCATTTAGGTAACAGAACATCATCCTTCCTGTTACATTCAAAACATTGTTTGCGAATTCTTTCCAACTCAGGTGTGGAGTTTTATCCCTAGCTAATTCTAGTAATTTTCGTTGTAATCCCTTCTTAAACACTACTCTGTCTTCAATAGTAATGTATTTGATCGTACCCTTAGGCATACTTATCAATATTGTTTATTATTTTTCAATATAACCAATTTTTGGAGGAGTAGAGTTGTGATGAAATAAAACCAACACACTCATTTTTAAATCTTCATGTGCTTAATTATTGAGTGATAATATGGTTAAAAAAGACAAATTCTCCATGCCAATGGGTATGGCAGGTATAACTAGGTATGGAGAGGGTAAAGACGAGATAAAGATTAAACCAAAGTATGTGATTGCTTTCTCTATCGCTGTAGTGATGTTAGAAGTTCTATTGAAAGTATTCGGTTAATTCTAAATCATTTATTTTAAACGACTAATAAATAATTATGAAAAAATTCGAGTTTGTTGATATCACAACTGCCGATACTGCTTTTATTGCTTACGGGAAAGACTTGAATAAATTGTTCGAGAATGCTGCTATAGCGATGTTTGAAGTCATGATAAACACTAAACAAATAAAACCAAAAGTTGAGAGAAAAGTAAAATTAACAGGGAATGATTTACAGTCTTTGATGTTTAACTGGCTGAATAATCTATTACTTTTTGTCGATTCAGAGAGTCTAGCATTTTCTGATTTTAAAACAAAAGTTGATGGGAAAAAATTTACTTTAAACGCTGTTTGTAAAGGAGAAAAAATCAACACTAAAAAACATGAAACTAGAACTGCAGTGAAAGCATGTACATACCATCAGATGAAGGTTGAAAAAAATAGAATCTGGAAAGCTAGAGTTATACTAGACATTTAAGACGATTGTATGAAGATTGAAAAATGTCCTAATTGTGGTAATAAAAGTTTGAAATTTATTCTGAATGAATGGGTTTGTATGGAATGCGAATATCACAGTAAACAGCCTAAGAAAGAAGTAGAAAAATCTTTCAGATGAAAATTCATTTTTTCTTCACTCTATTGTAAATTCAGATTATAAGACAGGAGATTAAATATAGATAAATTATGTCAATAACTAAACCTAAAATAAGGCATGGAATACAAAGATTCTGATCTAGAAACACTCCTTCAGAAGCTATTCCTTGGGGTGATGGATAAAGAAAAATTGATTGATAAAGAAAAATAAATGGCCATAGAAAAATAAGAGTAATAATAGATCCATCAGTGAAAATACTACTAAGAATACCAATTAAAAACAAAACTATTGTCAATACAATCTTTTTCCAGTCAGGTTTCAGGAATTGTTTAATAGTCATTTAATCACAAAGAACTTTCTCCCAATTACCACTAACAGAATTCAATTTTCTACATTCACAACTTTTACAAATACCTATACATCCAAAACTGCCACCATCACAAGCAGCACCAAAAGGGCAATGTCCAGTTTTTATACCTATACATTGACATGATTTTTCGTATCCAGCAAAAAATTCCAATAACCACATTCTACACCAAGAGGAAACCCAAAGAACAATTCGA
>JAPLUX010000167.1 GCA_026397455.1 Candidatus Aenigmatarchaeota archaeon
CATAGAAATACGTAAGACCAGAAAAAATACCTTGAGGACCAGTGTAACCTGTGTATCCGGTAGCACCGGTATAACCAGTTGCACCAATTACTCCAGTATATCCAGTATAACCTGTTGACCCCTGTATTCCTGTGTAACCGGTATACCCGGTTGCTCCAATTGCTCCTGCTACGGCAGAAAGACTTAAGTTGACCATTACTGGTACAGCAGAAGCAGAAGAAGCTGAAGTACATCTTAATCGAATATCAACAGTATCATTTAAAGAAAGAGAAGTTAATCCAGAAAAAGGGCAAGATATTTCATTACCTCCAGTACGAGCTACTGATTCAGACATCAAGTCATTCTGTGCAACACCATTTATGAAAACCTCGAATTGATATGTTTCATTTGCAGTTGCCGTATAACTTATTTGACCAGTAAGATGAAAAACTCCGGCAGAATTACATATTAAACGGCTATTTGCAGTGTCTGCTGTAAATCCATTTACATTTCCAGCCACCCATGTGTCTGTTAATAAATACCAAGTGTTTTGAGTTGTAAGAGAAATTGGAGTTGAGTTTCCATGAATATACATTTCTCCATAAGAAGCAGAACCAGTTGTCCCTGGATCACCTTTTAATCCGGTATAGCCAGTGTATCCAGTCGGGCCTGTTATTGTGCTTACTGGTCCAGTGTAACCCGTATAACCGGTATATCCTGTACTTCCTTGAATACCAGTGTAACCTGTATATCCAGTGGAACCTTGAATACCGGTATAGCCAGTATACCCAGTGTAGCCCGTAGGACCAGTTACTGTTGAAGTATATCCAGTATATCCTGTATATCCAGTCGGTCCAGTATACCCCGTATAACCTGTAGGACCAGTTACTGTTGAAGTATATCCAGTATAGCCGGTAAAACCTGTAGGACCTTGAATACCTGTGTAGCCAGTGTATCCAGTAGGGCCTGTAGGTCCTTGAATTCCAGTATAACCTGTGTATCCAGTGTATCCAGTTGGTCCTGTGACAGTACTTGCTTGACCAGTATACCCAGTTGGTCCCGTATAACCGGTGTAACCAGTATAGCCAGTAAAAGCTCCTGCTCCAGTATATCCGGTGTACCCCGTATATCCAGTATAACCTGTGTAGCCTGTTGGTCCGGTTACCGTACTATTTGCTCCTGTATAACCGGTGTAACCGGTCGGTCCGGTATAACCTGTAAATCCGGTATAACCTGTGTAACCAGTAGGACCCATTGACCCACCAGCTTTTATTCTAACAATTGGATTTATTCTTCGCATTTAATTACTTTTAACGATATTGTTTCAAGAGTTTTACCGTGAAAGAACCTGCAGGAGTTGCACCATCAGTCACAGTAAGTAAGAACTTAATATATCTAAATGGCATAAGTTTATCAATGATGTAGAGTGCTGATTGAGATGTTGTAGCGATGGCTGTAGTTGCAGCAACTCTTGTAAGTTGTTGTCCATTTGTATTTGTTACATTTGGAATAATGAGATTATAAGCAGTGTAAGTAGTTCCATCTACTGAAACTGTTGCGGTAAGAACACCGCTCCTATTTGTGAAAGTTCCTGCTGAAGTAATGAGGATTGTTCCTCGTTTTACATCATCAAATGGGATTGCTACTGGTGTATTTGTCTCTGTTGCTGCATCAAGTATTGTATCTAATCCTGTTGTACGCATATTATTTCTTATTAAATTTTCTTAATTGCTCTACTTCTTTTCTTAAAATTTTATTCTCTTTTTCTACTTCTTCTAACTTTTTAAGAGCTTCTAGTTCTCCATCAGACTTATATCCAAATGGCTTTCCGTCTGGCGTTATTTTGCTCCATACTGGCTCGCCCATAGTTTTAAGTTTAATTCTTAGAGCCTACTGTAGGACTTGAACCCACCACCCACGGTTTACAAAACCGTTGCTCTACCTGATGAGCTAAGTAGGCATCGGAAAGGCTTTCGCCAATCCTAGAACTATTAAATTACATAATATCTTACAGTAACAACTGCTGTTCCTGTCCCAGTGTCAAAAGCACCAGTTTGATTGGAAATATAAAGACCAATTCCTTTCAAAGTAGCATCAGCAACTGCTGACAATACCAAAGGAATACGGAATGAATGAACCAATGCTGTTGCTCCAGTAACTACAGTAGCTGCAATATCAGCATGTACTTTTGTTCCAGCACCATTTGCTGTAGCTGCATACTGAACATTTACAACTCCACCATTAGCAAACTGTGTTGCTGTTCCTGTCAAATCAAAGTTTACACTTGCTACATAAATATATTTGTTTGCAATTGCTGGTACTACAACAACCGGAGTTGCATACATACCATTGATTTGAGCGGCTGTAAGAGATACTTGTGTTGTCTGAAGTACGAGAGGTGCCAGTTGACTTGATGCAACAGCTCCTGCAAGTATTCCATTAGCATCGGCAATCTGTGTAGGAGTAGTTCCAACATAGATACCTTTATCTGCCTGAATTGGTAATGCTTTTACTCTTGTATATCGTGCCATTTTATTTTGTATGGTTATTTATTTCTCTTTCGAGCTTTCCTCTAGCGGCAACTAGGTCAACACCATACTTATTAACTATTACTGGGGAGTTTTATTATGAGACTCCCCACAACTCAATCAGATTAAACTGAACCTAATGAACCAACGATGAATTTGAAATCAGCTACACCATAATCATATGTTGCAGAAGATTTGAAAGACCAATCATCAGTAAGGAAGTCTTCACCATTTCCACCAACCTTAGGGGCTGTGAATGTAGGATTCTCAGCAATTTCCAAGATAGCGTCAGTATGAGACAAGTCAGCTAACATCCAATAGTTAGTTTTTGTTGAATCAGGATTTCCAGATGCATCGGTAGCGAGATAAGGAAGTACCAAGTGCTTGTATTTTGCATGGTATACGTTATCTGCACGGTTTGCAGTATCAGGAGCAGTCATACTCTTGAGGAATTCAGCTACTGCATTTACAGTTGCTGGATCATCAGAAGTGATGATTGTATCTGGTTTTACAATAACTTTTGTACCTGCATTGTTTCGCATCAAAGTGAACTTCTGTTCTGCAGCTTCCAAACCTGCACGACTAAATTTATCAGTAATGTAGTTAGAAACGTTACCAGTTGCACCTTTCATTGTGTGAGATGCAGAGAAAATCTGTACACCATCAGCAGCTGTGGTTGCTACTGTTTCACCATCAATGTTTGTATAGCTTGAAGCAGTCATACCAAAAGTAAATTGGTGTGTAAGGTCAAGTTCCATACGTTGTGCAGTAGTCTCACCGAGACGACGCATAACTTTATCAATTTCTCGATACTTATCAAACTTACGCATTTCCCATGTTACCGATTCCATAAAACCGATACGAGCTTGTGTAAGTTTCAATGAATAACCCTGAACTGGGTCACCAATTGCATATCGTTGTCCTTCTTGCTTACGTCGAGCGAAACCAGGTCCGTCGATTTGAGAATGTTCTGATGTTTGTACACCCGTAGTAACTACGTCATACATCTGACGAGCAGCAGGAGATACTTTATCAAAACCCTCACGCCACTTGACAAGAGCGTTCTTGACAAGGTCGTTGAATTGAGCTGTAGTAATCATTTTATTGATTTATTATTTAATTAGATTATGCTGTTACTCCGACTGCTACACCAGACTTCTTGGCAATCTTACCAATAACTTTTGTAGAAGAAACAATACCAGTTACGAGAACAACACCTACTGTGTAAGCATTGAGGTCGATATTAGCTTCGTCATCTGCGTCTACATATTCTCCAATCTTTGTTGTTGCTGGTGTTCCAGTTGTAACATCGAATTCGAATTCTGTGTCTACATCTGGTACGAGAACAGGAACCAAAGAAGCAGAAGCGTAGTCTGCATCAGTAGAAACAACTGCTCGCTGAATAAGACCATAAATTGCTGTACTTGAACTTGTGACTTTAGCAAGTGTACCAGCTCCAGCTGCTGTTGACAGGATAGTAACCATATCATTCAGAGCATAAGCAGTACTTGCAGTCTTAGGAAACCACTCAAGGTGAGAGCCTCCGCGAAAATGCTTTACCATTTTGTTTGATTGTTAAATTAGTTAAGATGTATCTCATTTGCTCCAGGCTGAGAAGCTTTTTCCAAAGCGTCTGCAGATACTCCCATCATTCTTCCCATCTCGATTGTAGAATCTTTGACTTCTGATGATGCTGAGTGTGGTGCAATTGAACCTGCATAAGATACTGATGCAAAATTGTTCAGAGATATTTCTTTTTCAGCAACTCTTCCTCCGCCGTAGTGCTTAGCTAATATCAATGCGGCTTCGAGGTCTTGCTTAATAGAATCTACTGTACCTTTACCATTTTTTGAATTAAAGTTTTCTACAACTTTAGCCCAAACAGTGGGGTCCTTTAAAGCAGGATACTTTTCTGTGAATTGAGAGATTGCCAACTTTTCATTATTCTTTTCAATAACTCCAGTAGCGGCACTTTCAGCAATAGATTTAACATCGAACTGAGGTTTCTCTTCTGCCTCAGCAGCTTCATCTCCTTCTTCATCTCCTACATTACCTTTAGAAGCGCTCTTATATTTAAGCATTCCTTTTTTGTAGTTCTCTCGCTCTTCTTCTGCTTTAGCAAGTCGAGCTTTCAAAGATTCAATATCATTATCACCGGCTTTAGGAGCCTCCAATGAAAGTTCATCTTCTAGCGATTTAGCTGCTTGAGCATCTGCGGCCACCTTCGCTTCGGCATTGTTTAACTCGTTTACATTTTCCATAATTTTAAGCCGTTTATTTAACGACGGTCTCGGACTCCGTCCATTTATGATTTAACTACTAATTGTAAAATTACTTTTCTTTTTTCTTCCTTCTTTCTGCTTCTTGATTTATATTGGCATTGAGAGCTCTGAGTTCTTCTATTCTACCTATTCTTTTCCAATACTCTGCTTCTTTCATTCCTATTGTAAGCTCATTTTGAATGAATTTCTTTCTTAATGTGTAGTATTGTTTATATCCCTCTTTCTGAAAAGAACTATATAACCAATCTTGCATCACTTTCGTATCGACACTTGATATAACGAAAGGATTTTCACCTATAAGCTTTATAAGAATTTTTAGGAGGAGTCTTTTCATATTATGCACCAGTTTGAATTGGTTCTTTAGGGGCGGTAGGATTATTCAATGTTTGAGCTCCTTGCTGCTGGGGTTGTCCTGGGGATTCTGGCGATGCACCTGGAGCAGGCAATGGAGGCGGTGGAGTAGTATCATATTCGTCTGGGTCATCATCATAAGCAATCATAAATTGTTTGAATATCTTTTCCTTATTCTGTTGGAAATACTCTGGAAATGCTTGTCCCATAATTTGGAGCTTTCCTTCCATTTTTGCTTGTGATAATGAAGACTCTTTCTGAAAAATAGATTCGCTTACTACTTTTACATCATACTCCCAGTTATCAAGATAGTCTGAAGTAATTGCTATTTCTTTGTAATTCTCTTTTGTTTCTTTTGAAATCTTCTTGCTGTTGCTATCGAGCTCTTCTTGGGTAGGTAATTCTTCTGGAGAACCAACTATTTTTATTCCAAGAGTTCCTTTTGTCCCATCTCCTAAGTCTGCATTCTCTACCATGAACTTCTTAAAGGTATCAAGCTTATTGTCTTTGTCGTTTGCTTGTTCATTGAGTTGATTCTTTACTTCCAAATCAGTATAGAAAGTAAGGATATTCATTATTCTAAGCTTCATCTTTTGAATCCAAAGAGCAGTAAGAAACATATAAAATACTCCTTTTAATTTTCGTGCATTCTCATTGGCAATAACAATCTCTCTTGCAGTAACTCCTCTTCCAGCAACTCCTTGTTGATTAGCATCTACAGAAGTGAGGTCCATTCCTCTACTTACCATGTCCATTATCTTTACGTCTGCATTTGATATACCTGATGTCGGCATTTCTTTTACTTGATTGATATCTTGTACATAAATCTTTGTGTCAAGTGAGATATATGGATCTTCAAGGTCAAAATCATCTTTGTTTGTATTCCCAATAAGCAATGAAGGAACCATTGACTTGTATGTTTTATCAATAGCCATGTTGTAAAGACTATTGGTAACATCTTGTTCTCCCATTAACTTATTTGGAAGACTGTTTCCATAGAAGAAGTCCACTGAAAACATTGCATGAATAGTTTTTGCAAATGGATACCATTTCTTTTTCTTTCCTAATAGGATTGGTCCATCAAATAATACTACTCCGTTTGCCAAGATAACATGATTATCTTTAAATCTGTCATAGAATTTCACTACTTCTACTGAACCGTATCCTTTTACTCTGCTTGCCCACCCTTCAAAGAAATATCTTGATTCAAGTTCTTTGTTGAGTATCTTTGGAGCTTTTTTAACAAACTTATAGTTAGGGAAGTTATTAAATTGAGCTTTGAACTCTTCTTTTCCCATTTGTTCCGCCCATATTACTTTTGGTTGGTCTTGTATCGTAGGAATATACATATTCCATACATAGAAGTTTTCCAAAGGAATAATGAAGTTATTTATTTCATCTTTTGTGATAACCTCTTCTTCTTCAAATTCTATTACTCCAGTAATTGGATCAAACTTTGTTACTTCTTTTCTTTTTGCTTTTTGCTTAACATAAACATCTGCAACAATAACAGTTCCTTTTGCAGCACATTCGAAAGCTTCGTTATAAATTTGTTCTTCTTTATTATCTTTATCATAGGAGTGCTTGACTAGATTCTTCATTACATATGCTCTTTGAGCAGACTTTATAGAACCTTCATTCTTTGCTGTTATTCTTGTATCTGGAACATCCAAAGCAACACCAGCAAGGATTGCGTGCATTTTATTAGAAGTAACTGGATGTGAAAAGTTAGCTTGCCACTCTTCTTTTCCCTGAGAAGCTCTTGTAGGTACATAATTTGAGAGTCTTAATTCTGAATCATCAATAAATTCCTTTAAAGTTCTATCATTAAAGTACTTATATCTCTGGTTACGAATATCTCGCATAACAGAAAAATCGTTGTATACTCTCTTTCGAGCATCAACTTCTGCTTCTGTAGGATTGTAAAATAATTGTTCTTCTTTTTCTTCCATTATATTAATTCATTTAATTGAGCTATTTCTAAAGGTATTTCTATTATTTTAAAGTCGTATACTTTCTTGTCGTATTTCTTTGTCTTGAGCTTAGCAAGTTCAAATGCTCTTTTAAACTCTTCCATTTGAAACTTCTCCCAATCAATCTCTCCTTCGTTTGTAAGTATATCTTCACCAAACATTTGAATGGCATTGAGAGAATTTGACAAAGAAGCAACCACACTTCTTTTTGCTCGTTTATAAATAACAGCTGGAGTATTAAGTTTTGAGTTCTTATCCTTTATAAGTTTGAATCCTTGTCCGAAAGTAACTTCGGTTTCTAGATTATCTAATGGAGCTTTTGCAATACCATATAACACCCTCCCTTTCTTAAAGAGATAAATAGTGTAGTTTAACAGTTGTTTCTTTGAAGCTTTATAGTTTTCAACTGTTTCTTCCATATTAGTCCATTGAAGTTATGATTTTACGCTTCTTCATTGCTGCAAGATTTGGAACTACTGTCTTCCCTGTAAGTCTCATTCCAACTTTTACTTTTCCCATCTTATCTTTCATCGGAATAACCTTGTTAATAGTTGCTTTTGGTCTATCACTTTTCTTTGCTACTTTGATAGTACTTGTTTTGTTTGCTTTCATAGTTATGCTCGTGGATTACGATTAGCAATTAAAATCTTTTCTTCTCGAAGTCTTTTTTCTTCAAGAGATTCTACTAACACTTCTACTTCTTTTTGTTCAAAAGCTACTTCTTCTAATACTTCTACTGCTTTTTTCTTAGCCATAGTTATGCCATTCTTAAGCGATTATTTATTATTCTTTTTGATCTTCTTATTTTATTAAGTTCTCTGTCTATATAACTCTTTGCCGGTCGTACGAACGTAAGTGATAAAGCATCTGCATGGTCCGGACTTCTTCCAAGTTTCTTCTTCATATCACCTTTCGGCATTATCTGAAGTTTTCCACCTAACTGATTGCGGTATCTTATATAAAGTAATTCTTTCCAACCGTCATGAGTGATAAATTCTCCACCTGTACGAACCCATTCTTTTATTTTCCAATATACTTCTGCCCTGAGATTAACAAATCTTTCATCATATGCCTTATCTCCGACATTAATTCCATTAACTCTATATCCTTCAATCGCCATTTCCTGTGCAACATTAGCTCCTATACCGAAATTGTCAACATATATATTCTCAGGTCGTACTTTATAATAATCCATCAATGTAAGTGTCTTCTCAGCGATACTCTTTTCGTTGCTTATCTTTTCTTTGCAAACTATCTTTGACTTGAATCTGTCTCTTACTACCCATACAGTCTCATCTTTCCCTTCCCCTGCTGGATCAATACCCATTAAGCAATCCCCAACAAATAGCATGTCTTCTACTTGTCGTAAATCAGTCTCTAGGAATAAAGGAACATAACCTTGGTCATCTATTGCGTCTGCTGCAGGAAACTCACCTAACACACGGATTTTATATTCATCTGACTCTTCTCCATGCTTCTCAGTGATTCTGGTGATATAATCTTCATTTACTATTGGACTATCTTTGCTTGAAAATTGCATTGTCTCCCATGCTTCTTTGTCAGAGTTGTGCGAGTCATAGAAATATCCAATCATTCTTGTAGGATTCGATATCATTATGACTATAACATTCTCTCCCGTCATTGCTCCTTCAGCAGTATTGAAAATCTCTTGTGGAACACCTGAACTTTCATCAACAACAAACATCACATGATCTCCATGAACTCCTGCAAGCGCTTCTGGGTTTTCCTTTCTTGCGGTTTTTGCTCTTGCAAACCAAGTTTCAGGGCTCTCTACTATTCGTATATAGTTAGCTGACCAATCATAGAGAGATTGAATCTTTGCAGGCATTCTCTTATGCATTGCCGCTAACTCTTTCCACAAAATATCGTGCATTTGTTCAGAAGTAGGTGCAGTACAAGGGATTTGAGCGTCTTTAAAACAGAAGAGATACCAAAGAATAAGCATCGAAAGTACATTAGATTTACCAATACCATGTCCACTTGATATAGAAATCTTATTTTTACCTTGCTTTGAGAGTGCTCTTTCAACAGATTTCAATATCAAATATTGTTGCCAAGTGAGATGTTCTCCTTTTATAAACTTTTCAAAGTACTCTGCTCTTATTTCTTTATATCTATTCTCGCTAATAAGTATTTGAACTTCTGTTTGCCATTCAGGTTTTATAGGTTGCGGAACTAATTTCCATATATCCTCTATAAAAGCAAGAGGACTTTTCCTATAACTCAGTATCTTCATCAAATCCGGATTCTTTGTTTTCATCAGCTTCATTTAAAAGAGATGTAAGTGAAAAAGTAACTGCTACATTTGCGTCTATGCTTTGCTTTGGCTTACCGTGTACTCTATCTAAAAGTGAATCAATAGCTTTTGTATCTGGTTCTTTTGTACTCATGAAATAATACTCATCTTCTTCTTCATCTAATTCATCCGCAAGATAAGCTTCTATAGTTGCTGTATCTCTTACTAATTCTGGTTTGCTCTTAATTCCTTTCTTTGTTGTTGTAATTCTATAAAGAAAAGTTAATCCTTTTGCAACTC
>JAPLUX010000110.1 GCA_026397455.1 Candidatus Aenigmatarchaeota archaeon
TTGGAAATCAGGTAAAAGAATTCAGGACAGTCTGGATGGAAGGAAAGACAGTAAGAATGATCGACCAGACAAAACTACCCCATAAGTTTGAGATATATGATTCTTCTAATCACAAACAATCGGCTGACGCAATTAAAAAAATGATAGTTAGAGGTGCACCTGCTATAGGAGTAACAGCAGCGTATGGAATAGCGCAGGCATCTCTTGAAGCACCTGAAAATAAATTCAATGATTATGTAAAAAATGCTGCTAAAACTTTAAGAAGCACTAGACCAACTGCTTACAATCTTTTTTGGGCAATCGATAGAATTTTGAAAGTGGTTGACAGAGGAAAATCAATAAAAGAAAAAAAAGAATTGGCAGTAAAAGAAGCAAACAAAATCGCTGATGAAGATGTAGAAATCTGTAAAAAAATAGGGGAAAATGGTAACGAACTAATAAAAAATGGTAACAAGATATTAACTCATTGTAATGCTGGGGCTTTAGCGACTGTTGATTATGGTACAGCTCTCGCACCAATACGTTTTGCTCATCATGAAGGAAAGAAAATATTTGTTTTTGTTGATGAAACCAGACCAAGATGTCAGGGCTCAAAATTAACAGCGTGGGAATTATTACAAGAAGGAATCTCTCATGCAATTATTGCTGACAATGCAGCTGGTTATTACATGCAAAGGGGAGAAGTAGACTTATGTATAGTAGGAGCGGATAGAGTTACTGCAGACGGATCAGTCGCAAACAAAATAGGAACTTATGAGAAAGCAGTCTTAGCAAAAGAGAATAATATTCCTTTTTATGTTGCTGTACCAACAAGTACGATTGATATGAACATTAAATCCGGAAATGATATTCCGATAGAAGAAAGAAACGAAGAAGAAGTAACTCATATTTCTGGGTTTATCGAAGGCGATATTAAAAATGTTAGGATTTCACCAGAGGGTTCTCACGCAAAGAACCCTGCTTTTGATGTCACACCTGCGAAATACATAACTGCATTCATAACCGAGAAAGGTATTATAAATCCGAAAGATATAAAAAAGTTATTGAAGTGATATTAAGGAGGAATTAATATGGATTGGGGAAAGAAAAACAGGTTATCGAGACTCATAAAAAAAGACGGGCATTGTTTATTCTTACCAATAGATCATGGTTATTTTCTAGGACCAACTTCTAAATTGGAAAAACCGAGTGAGACAATCAAACCATTACTTCGTTATTGTGATGGTATCTTTGTAACAAGGGGAGTCCTGCGTTCATGTATTGATCCAAAAATTAAAGTACCGATAATCCTCAGAGTATCTGGCGGCACGAGTATAGTCGGGAAAGATTTGGCTAACGAAGGGATTACAACATCCATAAAAGAAGCAGTGAGACTTAATGTCACTGCTGTTGGTCTTTCAGTATTTGTTGGAACGGAATATGAACATCAGACATTATTGAACCTTTCAAGACTTGTTGATGAAGCTGAAGAATATGGAATTCCAGTCATGGCTGTGACAGCTGTCGGTAAAGAATTAGAGAAAAGAGATGCTCGTTATCTCGCTCTTTGTTGTAGGATTGCTGCTGAACTCGGTGCTAGTGTAGTAAAGACTTATTGGTGTGAGAATTTTGAGAAAGTTGTTGAAGGTTGTCCTGTTCCTGTTGTTATGGCTGGAGGACCTAAAGTTGATACAGAACTTCAAGTCTTAGAATTTGTTTATGATGGAATGCAAAAAGGTGCTATTGGTGTTAACCTTGGAAGAAACGTCTGGCAGTCTGAACATCCAGTTGCCATGATTAAAGCATTAAGAGCAATAATCCATGAAAATTATACTGCAAAAGAAGCTAATGATTTATTAGAAAAACTAAAAAAGAAAAAATAAGAGGCGATTTGATGTTTGGTTTTGGAAAAAAACAGATTGATGTAATTCTAGAGAAGTACAATTTTTCTTCAGGTGAAACTGTAAAAGGTAAAGTTCTTTTAACTCTTGATAAAATAATTCATGCCAAGCAATTAAGAGTAGCGCTGATAGGTGAAAGAATGTCTACAGTTAATCAAAGAAGACCCGATGGAACTATGCAATCAACACAACGAAAAGAATACGTTTTCAATTTTCAAATGCCTTTGGATGGTGAGAAGGATTATCAACAAGGGGAATACACGTTTGAAATAAAAATACCTACGAATGTTCTTCAAAACATACCATTAGAAGGTAAGATTGGAGGAGTATTAAAAACTATCCAAGTCCTATCAATGGCAGGTTCAAGAATTTCTTGGTATGTTCAAGCAAACTTAGACATACCTATGGGGTTCGATGTTTCTAAAAGAATTCAAATTAATATTGCATAAATTATTTCAAGGAAGATTATCATGCTAGTAGCAATGTATTACAACAATAAAGATATTAGGATAGAAGATATACCAAAACCAAAGATAGGTCCTGATGAATTGTTAGTAAAAGTTATGGCATGTGGTATCTGTGGCAGCGATGTGATGGAATGGTATCGAATCAAGAAAGCACCACGAGTTCTAGGACATGAAATGACTGGAGAAATTGTCGAAGTTGGAAAGAACGTTAAACAATTTAAAAAAGATGATAGAGTTTTTGTTTCACATCATGTTCCTTGCAATAAATGTCATTACTGTTTAAATGATCAACACACTGTATGTGAAACTTTACACAACACGAACTTTGATCCTGGTGGTTTTTCTGAACACGTTCGTGTACCAAAGATAAACGTAGAATTAGGGACATTCCTTTTACCAGATGAAATATCTTTCGAAGACGGAACTTTCATCGAACCTTTGGGTTGTGTTATAAGAGGACAAAGGAGAGCAAACATAAAACCAAATCATACTGTACTCATCATAGGAAGTGGCATATCAGGGTTACTCCACATAAAACTTGCTCGTGCTAAAGGTGTGAAAAAAATTATTGCGACTGATGTGAATGAATATCGTTTGAATGCTACGAAAAAATTCGGAGCAGATTTTACGATCAATGCTAAAGAAAATTTGCCAGATAGAATAAAAGAAATCAATGATGAAAAACTGGCTGATAGAGTAATAATTTGCACAGGAGCGTTACCAGCCATCGAACAGGCTATGAAATCTGTAGCTGATGGCGGTACAATTCTATTCTTTGCACCTACAGACCCGAATAAAACTATTGCCATGCCGTTCAACGAGTTTTGGACCAGTCAAGTGACATTAACAAGCACATATGCTGCTGCTCCTGATGATATAAAAGAAGCGATAGAATTGATTCGTTCTAATAAAGTGAACGTGCATGACATGATTACACATCGATTAAGTTTAGAAGAAACCGGTAAAGGTTTTCAAATCGTTGCTGATGCTAAGGATTCTATAAAAGTTATCATCAAACCATAAAAATAAAGGAATTATAAATCCATGTGTGATTAAAAAATTATTAAAGTGATTTGATGGAAGAACTTGCAAAAAAATTCAAGACAGAATTTGTTTCTGATGATCTGCCCGATGAAAAAGAAATTAAAGATTTAATGCAATGGTGTAGCCAATTCCATAAAAACAATTTAAGACCAAGCTTAAGCTTTAGGATAGAAGACGGGTTTGTGATAACTGCAAACAATGTAGAACCAAACAATTTATCTAACGACTCTCTTGTGAGTGTCATAAACTATGACGTCTATAAAAATGTTTTTTATATTGAAGGTAAAAAAGAACCATCGATAGAATCGATAATACATTATTTAATCTATAATACTCGTGATGAAATCAATGCTATTTTCAACGGTCATCATGATTTAATACTGAAAAATGCAGAAAAATTAAAATTACCAATCACAAAGAATGAACAACCAGAAGGAACTATGGAACTTGCTAATGAAGTTCTCGATATATTGAGAGACAACGATTTTGTCGTAATAAGAAATCATGGGTTTGTTTCTCTTGGTAGGAATATGAAAGAAGCGGGGGATTTGGGAATAAAAATTCTTAAGAAAGCTCAGGTTTTGAAGTAAAAATCAAATTATGAGGCGGCGAAAGGTGAATCCCGATACATAGACTTATGGATAGATTTATATAAAAAATCATTAACAAA
>JAPLUX010000151.1 GCA_026397455.1 Candidatus Aenigmatarchaeota archaeon
TTTATGTTTATCAAAAAGATTAAATAGTGCATCACATTCCCCAAACTTTTTTTGTTTCAAAAAAAGTTTTTCCCCCTTTATTTCACTATCCCAGAAAAGAGATGAAGTTATTAATACACTACTATCAACTAAAACGATTTCCATCTACTCACAAATCTTGCATTTCAAGTTCTATTTTTTTGTTTAACTCATCACAAAAATTCTTAATTTCCTCTATAGGTAAATTAACTTCTTTCATTTCATTTTCAAGTGATGTAAGTAAATTATATTGTTTGGCTTTTTTTCTTAAATTCCTAGTATTCATAGAAATATATGATATGAGACGACCATTTTTATGTATTTCAAATTCGTCTATGCTTTTCGATAGATTTTGTATAAAAGGCATTAAAGCAAGGCATCTTTCAGCAGTTATAGGGTTTTCTTTCCTCTCAAATGCAGTTTTTAATTGGTCTCTCATTTCATTTATTATAATTCTTAAATTTCGTAGAGCGTTAAATATTATGTTTTGTTCTTCTTCTGGCAACGATTTTTGAAGTATTTCAAATTGATGACTTTTTAAAATTTCAGCAAACCCATTTATTTTCTCTTCTGCTTCTTTTGGTTCTATTCTCACAGATAAGAATGAATTTAACATTGTATTCAAATTGTTGATATAGGTTGTGTAGTTATACATATACATCCACTAAATTAGAAATATCACCAAACGTTATATAATTAATGTTTTTAGATATTCTCATAATAATCTATTAGTAATAGACCTATAATTAGTTATTTGTAGACAACTATCACACACTTTATCACATCGGCTCTGGCAGTTTAACAACTACTCTCAAACAATTTGAAAGAAAAGGAATGTTCATTTTATCTTTACGCCTTTATCATGCAGTAATCGTGCTATATCTAGTCTGAATTTAGGGTCGGTTTCTAATAGCCTGTCGAACTCGCTGATTATATTGTTCTTCTCTTCTTCTTCCTTGTCCAATAATCCTGACATTCTGAGCAAAGGTTCATCTAGATCACGACCAGATAGATGAACATAAACTGATGCCATCTTTGATGCTTGTGTCCATCCAAACATCTGTTTCATCTGTGCCTCTGTCAATTTATTTGCTAAATGTGTCGCTCTGCTATGTCTAAATTGATGTGGATTTACTTTCTTTTTAATACCAGATTTATTTGCTAATTCTTTTAATATCTTGACGACAGCACGATATTCTATTGGTTTATTTTCCTTTCTATTAGTAGCCATAGAAATAAAGACATATTCATTTGGGTTGTCTTTGAATGGATGTGCATTCATCCATGTCTTTAACAACCCTTGTTTATCTATAACCCTAATCCGTCTTGAGCCCGTCTTACCAGAAACGATGATGATAGGACTGTATTCATCGAATTGAAGTTCTTTTATTTTCACATTTAGTATTTCGCTGATGCGACAACCAGATGAATATAAACAAATAATTAACGCTTTATCCCTTATGTTCGTAGCTGTATCGGTAAGTTTAAGGACATCTTCTACTGTCAATAAGTCTTCTGGTAGTTTACTATTATTCTTGATACCGACTTTAATCCATTTGACGCAATCGGGATATTCTTCATCTCCGTTAATCCATTTAAAGAACCTCTTGATAACGGCCCGATAGGTATTTTTGGTCCAATCAGCAAATTGTTCATTCGATTCTATCTTTGCCATCAGTCTAATCATGTCATTTTTATTGGCTTTATCGAATGGTCTGTTAAGCCATTCAGAAACCTTTGGTAGAGTGTAATGGTATTTCAGAATACGACTTTTACTTATGCCTTTGGCTTTCATGAATTCCAAAAACTTGTCTATAAAGGCCTTATTGTTCATGCTAAATAAAGGAACATTAAATTATTTATAGCCCTATGTTCTGAACCGATTTATACAGGGCCCAGCTCGGGATTTGAACCCGACCCGCAGGCTCCACAGGCCTGTGCGCTACCAGGCTACGCTAACCGGGCCATGAGTTACTTTTGTTTGATATTAACAATTTATTCTTGATATTTTATACCTTTAATGAATAAAATGAGTATGCTTTACATTCCTGAAGAAAATGAAGGTTGGCTAGAAAGAGCGGCGATGAGAGAAGGCAATACTAAACAAAAATGGAAGAGAGAAGAATTTAGATAAATTCATCTTCTAATTTCAGAAAATTAGTCATGTAATAGTTTAGGAAATCTCTTTAACATTAATTTCTTGGCTTTTTCTGGGTCTTTTAGGAATTTCTTCAGGTAGTCATCCAAATCTTCTCGAAACTTCAAGATAGGCATACGAAAATATTCTGTCACTTCTTTAGGTGGTTGAAGCCAACCATCCTTAGTCAAGTAAAACATAAAACTAGAAAAATTACCGACAACAGCGCAGTCTATTTCCTTAATCCCAGACTCTAACTGTGCATAAAACCTATGATGACCGTCAACAACAGCGTAAACATCTTTACGAGGATGCTTTATCACGATTACCGTACCTAAACTTTTCCCTTTGGACAGCATTATCTTGTATCTTTTGACACCTCTTCTGGAGACTTTTGGATCAACAAGTATCTTATCCACACTAATTTTTTGTTTGTGCTTATCAGGGTTTATGAATACATCTAAATTTAATTGTCTCATAGTTATACTCGTTTTATGTCTAAAACTTACAGTAATATTGTTAGAATGTTTTTTTGTCTATTTCTTTTCTAAAGAATAGAGTATTTCAAAGATCTTTTTATTGAAATTATTTTAACTTTATTCCTTAACTTTTCGGATATTTCTTTTATTTCAGTTAAAGAATGTTTACCGATTATAAAAACATGATCTGATATTTTTATCGCTTCTAAAACAGGTTTATCAAGAAGTGTTTCATTTGTTCTGTTTTCTGTGACTACAAAAATCGATTTTTCATTTATTTTTCTTATAGACTCATGCAAAATGTTTCCAAAAATAAAATTTCTCTTGTCTGTAATTATTAAGACTTTAGTGAATGGTTGTATCTCAAAATTCTTTCTCAAAAATCTTATCACTTTTGCTCTTTGTGGCTTTTTTTGTCTCTTTTTCGGTTTTTTTAGCATATTTTGAACTTTTGACATAACATCGTTTACAATGTTTTTAGAAACTTTTTCTTGATTAATCAATAATTCCTCTTTCATCTGTTTTTGATTTTCGTACAACTCATTAATAGAACTAGTGGTCTCACTCAGTTTTTTCTCAATTTTTGATGATATCTGTTGGTCTTGCAGGTTGTTTTGAAGAATGCTATCATTAATCCTGATTAATTCATCTTCGATCATATTGAATTTTTCTCCAAACGCTGATTCGACTGATCTTTGATTTTCTATTTCTTGACCTAATGCTGAAATCTTTTTTGATAATGATCTTATACTTTCTATAGTTTCCATTTCATGAGCCTTAGTCCCAGCTATTTCTTCTGTTAAGTTAGAAATTTTCAGGTTCACGTCATCTAATTTTTCTACGAGTGGATTAAAATTGAATTGGTTCATCTTTTCTGATAAACCATCAAAATAAACAGCCAGTGCATCTAATTTCTTTTTAATCGCTTGGTTATATTCATTCTGTAAACTTGCCCATTTTCCTAAACTCTCGATCTTACCTTCTAATAGTTGGTTTTGATCGTTGGGTTTCATGCCTTGAAGAACTTGCTGAAAATAAGTGTTGGATTGTCTAATCTCCTGACGTAAACTTTCCGTATTCTTAAGGAAAAAAATTAATAACTTTTTGATAGCCTCCCTGTTATCAACTTCTCTATCAGTAACTGAAGTAACTGGAATTGGTCGATTAGATGAGTAGATTTCAGTGTTTTTTAAACCGTTACCGTCATTGTAAGCTGAAGGATCCTTTATTGGTTTTGCTTTAACTGGTTGACCATTATCATCAAAAGTAACCATTAAGAATTCAGGTGAATTTTCCATGTCTTCAGGGTGATTATTTTTTCTTATCATATTTCACTACTTAATAGTGGTTTTATATAAAGATTTAGATTGTCTAATATATGATTCTCAGAATTAGTTCTGTTATCGCTGGAATGCAGAGGGTGTATACATGTATTCTATGCACATCAATTTTATAGGATTTTACATGCTGAAGTATCTTTTTCTCTCCCAGTCAGTCACTTCATTTGTTTCATGATATATTCCTAAATTATCTAAATATCTACAATAATCTTCCCATTCTTTCTGCTTCCTTTCGATAAATGCGTCAAACCTCTTACCGAGTAGTTCCTTTAGTATAGTTCCTTTCTTAGCATGATCGATTGCTTCCTGTAGGTTCCTGGGTAGAATTTCTATACCCAATTCTTCACATTCATTTTCCTTGAGTTTGTAAGTATTCTTTTGAAAGGGTTCAAATGCATCCATAGATTCTTCTATACCTTTCATTCCAGCATGAATTATGGCTGCTATCGTCAAGTAATGATTATTCAAGGCGTCAGGGGTCCTAATCTCTATTCTAGCTCTTTCTGGTCTTATTGCTTGATATTTTGGGATTCTAATCGATGCCGACCTGTTACCGTATCCCCATACTAGGAATACAGGTGCTTCATGTCCGAGAACAAGCCTTTTGTAAGAATTTACTGTATTGTTTGATGTTAGTGCTATTTCCTTTGAGTGACTCAGAATACCAGCTATGAATTGCTTTGCTAAGTCTGATATTTCATCTTTGTTTTCATAGAATAATGGGATATTATTTTCCCACATACTCATATGAAAATGCATACCACTTCCATTTTGACCGAAGAAGGGTTTCGGCATAAAAGTTATCTCAGAGTTATCATACTCGAGTGCAAAATTCCTTAGAATGTGTTTGAAACAAACGAGTTTATCGATCATTTCAACAGGCTTATCGTACTTTAATTCAAACTCATGTTGGCTTGGACTGACTTCATGATGGGATACATGTATGTTAAAGTCCGGATGCAAAGATTCTAAATTATTCATGAACTGTTTCTTGAAAGGTCCACTTTTGTCCATTGGATTGGATGACATATAGCCTGCTTCATCCAATAGTTGACCGTCTTTAGTGATGAAAAACTCTAATTCTGGACCTATACAAAAGATATAATTATGCTTGTCCTTGATTTTGTTAATCATATCTTTTAGTATCTCCCTACCTGACCATTCGAATGTTTTTCCGTTCTTCTCAATTTCACACAAGGAGAAGGCAGTCTTAAAACCATAAGAGGGAATTATCTTGCATGTGTTTCCAATCGGTTTGGCAACGACATCCGAATCTTCTATTCCGACAAAACCGACGGAAGAACCATCGAATCCAAAACCATCTTCATGAATCGCATCAAACCTCTTAGCTGGGAATATTCTACTTCTTAAAACACCTTGCAAGTCAAGAAAACCGGCCTCGACGAATTTCACTCCCATTTTTTCCAAAGAACTTGTTATCATAGTAATTAGACTATAATAAATGAATATATAGTTTTTTATTTAAAATATATACATATGAATAAAAAAATAGAATATAAAGAATCAAATGTTCATAAAAGAAGGCTAAAAAAACCTAAAAATGAACAAACGTTTATTGATGAAACTGATAAACAGATAATGAGGGAGTTATTAGCTAACTCAAGACTTTCTTTCAGAGAAATAGCAAAAAGAATAAGAGTATCCCCTGTAACAGTGTTAACAAGAATCAAAAAACTCGAGTCTAATGGAATAATTAAGTACTATGCTACTATTTTAGACCACGAAAAGCTAGGTTATGATTTATCAGCTATTATAGAGTTGAATATTTCAAAAGGGAAGTTGATTGACATAGAAGAAGAGATTGCCAAATCAATGAATGTGTTAGGTGTCTACGACATAACTGGTGCCTCTGATGCCATAATTCTGGCAAAGTTTAAAACAAGAAGGGAACTCAACAGTTTCATCAAGAAAATATTAAAAATGCCGTTTGTTGAAAGGACTAATACCCGTGTTATACTGAACACAATAAAAGAGGACTTCAGATTACTTTAGGAACGTGTCTGACAATTCACTAAAATCTTAATCAAAATTAAATCTCATGCAGGGGTGATGTTGTATCTATGAATTATTTGCACATTAATTACTATAATACAAGTATAGTGCAGTTTGTATTTTTTTGTATAATTGCTTTTACATAATTAATTTATTTCAGTTACATTTGCCTATGAGCACCTTCACTATATAGTTTTTGGGTTATCCATTGTTCGAAGGGTTTACTCCATACTAATTTTAATCTATTGTCTAATTGGACATAAGCTTCTGGATATTTCATGTCTTTTATCAAATCCCAGTGAACAGCTGATTGATTCAATCCAGATCTATCTGCATTACCAAGTACATGGAGGTCATATGCGCGTCCTAGTGCTAAATGAACAGTACCTCCCATCTTTTCATCCAAAAGAATTTGTTTTGATATTCTGTCTATCTTTGAATGTCCGCCTAGAGCAACCTCTCCTATATAATTTGCACCTAGTGTTTTCGTTAAAAATTCATCTAGATAATCTTTTCCGACTTTTGCATCCCAACTCACAACTTTTCCATCTTTAAATACTAATCTTATGTCTCTTACTTCAGGACCACCTTGATAGTATTGTGGTAATGATGGTATTGTTAAAACACCGTTGACTGAAGTTTTTCTTGGTGCATTGAATATTTCATTGTCAGGAAAATTAACATGTCCGTCTGCATTCATCCATCTGTGATCTTCAACACTCATCGTAAGATTTGTACCATTTGATTCATCAACTATAGTAATATTCTTTGTACCGTTTAGTACATCTCCTATCATCTTTTTTTGTCCTCTTGCTATTCTCTTCCATCTTCTAATTGGATTTTCTTCGTCTAAATACATTGCATTGAAAATGTATTCTCTGCATTCTGCTAATGACATTCCCATATCTTGGGCATAAGCTTCAGTTGGCCATATGACACCACACCAAGGAGTTTTGAAATCACCCTTTTCATCAGTTTTTAATGCTTCATGAACATAAGGTTCGACAGCTTTATTTCTCATCGTTCTTCTTTCAGGTTTTACATTAGCCATTGCTTTTGTGTTGGATTCACTAAGAATAACCAATCTAGCCGCAGAATTTTTAAGTCTATACAAATATTCATCTGGGCTTGCATTCAAAACAGGATCAGAAGCTTTATTAAAGAAAGTATAATCAAACCATACTGGCACTTGTTCTAAGAAAACGTTACCCCCCATACTAAAAACTTTTTCAGTTACTACTTGTGCCAATTCGTCTGCAGAAGGTTTATATCTTAACCAAAGACCTTTTTTATTTTTTCCCATTCTTTTTTAAAGTTGACTTTCTCAAATGAATACTCTATTAACAAATCAGCTAATTTTTGTACGTTAGAATCGACCATAATTACATCTCTTCTACATTAATGGATAAAAACAGATTTAAGTCATTACTTTTCTATCTGATAGAAATCCTGTTTTTAACCGATTTAAAATGCAGAGGGTGAGATTCGAACTCACGAACCGACTAACGGATAGGAGCCTCAGTCCTACGCCTTTGACCTGACTTGGCAACCCCTGCCTGCTAAATATTAAGTTTAAAGAAAATTAATGTTTATAGGATATAAATGAAATTCGAAATAATCATTCTGTCTATCGCTGTCATAATTTTAATAATAGTTTTCTACCTTAAAAAAACACCAATCAAATCTACAAACGTTAAACTTGGTAATACTGAAATAACAGCAGAAATAGCAGATGATACGATTAAACGAACTAAGGGTTTGATGTTTAGAAAAAGTTTGGCAGAGAAAGAAGGGATGTTATTCGTTTTCGATGAAGAAAATTATCACACTTTTTGGATGATGAACATGAGTTTTCCTATCGACATTATCTGGATCAATAAAGAAAAGAAAGTAGTCGATATAACGAAAAATGCTCAACCTTGTAAAATAATTTGTTCAACAACTTATAGACCGAAAGAAAGGGCTATGTACGTGTTGGAAGTAAACGCGAATTTTACAGAAGAATATAAAATAAAAATTGGATCACTTGTAGAATTTGAATATTAAACAATCATTTCAACAACAATTTTCTGAGCATTCCTGGTTTTAAAATAAAAGCCATGATAACAACGGCAAAAATCGGCGAGAATAAATATATCATCAAGAACAACAACGAACAGCTACCAGAAAACGGTAGGTTTACGAAAGCATCTTTTATCCCTGGAAATAAAGTCGTGTAAATCCAATGAAGTGTGTAGTCAGGGCTTGTTCCAACCAAAGATTCCATGTTGATTATAAGCATTCTTCCATCAGGTCCGATTATGTATGGTGGTTCAAACGTGTCTATCACAAAACTGACGAACAACCATGAAGTTAATCCACCTCTTATCACACCTTTTATATCCACGTGATGTTTTAGTGTATAACTCAACGGAGTGCCGAGGACTACAAACGTGAATATCATGACACCAAAATTATACAAGAAATATTGGATTGGTGGTATCAAACTCAAAAACCAGTTAGATGTCATTAAAAATGGTGCAATAAAAAGCATCCATATGAACGCAAATGCTGAAAGACTTCCTATCGCAATCCATTCATCTCTGCTAATTTTAAACTTTGGAATTTCTATTTTTGGAATTTCAACCTTTCCTGTTTCTACTGGTTTTGTACCATTAATTTGTTTTTTCTCATCTTCTATTTCCAACCACAACACCAATCAATCGATAAAATTCCTATAATTTTATTATAGGTTTCAAAGAAGTTAAATCTAACATTACTATTCTTCCATATCATAAAGATTGCTCATTACTAATGGTATTTTTTTTCTGTATTTTTCAAAATGTTTACCAAGAAAATGTTGAATAGTTTCCCTTAGTATTCTTTTGGTCTTCATTTCAATATAATCTTTAGAATAATAAGCTTCGATATCATCTAAAGTTAAAATCAAAGAAGTGTTACATTTACAAATAGGATAATTATCAATACAAATAGGATGATAGTTTTCTACAGGGTTTATTATCGTAATTTCAGATTTTTTGTTGTAAGTTATCATAGTATTTTTAGTTATAGTTAATCTTTAAAAATCTATCTGATTCTAGTTGATTCTTTTTCTTCCTACTCTGGCCTCTTGAAGTCATCACAACACCTCTTAGTAACAGAACTCGTAAAACCGTGTTTCTTGCAATGCAGGAGAATACCCAGTTGCGAATAATACTTGCAGGAGGAGCAACTAACTATTTTTTCCTCCATTATTTCTTTCTTCATCTAAACACATCTAAGCCTTATTTCTCCAACATAATCTTACAGGACAATACAATCCAGATTATCTTTCTCTTAACCACATTAAATTATCTTCTTCCAAGAACAAAAAACTATCTTTTAGTCTAAAACCCATGCTGAAAGATCAGTCTGTTTCCCAAAATATCTATGACTGGTATTTTTTTCCTAATCTTATCTTGTATAATCTAGGTCAAACGAGGAAAAGTCGTAATTTCTTTGGTAATTTGAGAATGATTCTGACTGGTTTTCAAATTCTAATAATTCTTCGTCTCATCATTTACTAATTAGCTAATAAAGACGATAAGAAAATAACAACAAACTGCTATTATCGATACTAAAAAAATTGCTTTCTATGATAGATATAGGTTATGAAATATCCTGTGTCGCATTAATCAATTTTTAACAATCATCAACACTACCTCAATCAAAAATCTTATTTTTTCATTCAACAACCAACTAAGAAATTGTAAACGAATGCCT
>JAPLUX010000105.1 GCA_026397455.1 Candidatus Aenigmatarchaeota archaeon
ACCAGCTAAAAAAATATTTAAAATCATAAGTTTAAATAACCAAGTTGCAAGATACAATAAACAAACAAATTTCAATTAACAAATTAAAAATTATGACCTCAGAAGTTTATCCCATACCCGAAGGAAGGATAGTTATAGCTCATTCCGATAAAGACCTTAGTATTGGTTATTTAGTCCTTAATCCCGGAAAAGAATTATCAAAGCACAATAGACCAGTTTTAGAAGAATTGAGACAAATATCTGGGAGATGTGTAATGAAACTTTACGAAGGCAATGGAATTAGAGAAGTTACGCTACACGAAGACGAAAAATTAGAAATTCCTCCACGTCAGTATCATGTTCATTCTAACCCTTTTTCAGATTTATCTTACACTCTTTGGATAGCTCATGGAGACATCACTGCAATTATTGAGTCGATTCGAAAAAATAAGGAAATGTAGATTTATGTTGGGTTCAAATCCCACCTCCCGCATGAAATCAATATATGTGGGATTTGCTATTTTGGATTATGAAAGCTCCTGAAAAAACAACATTTTCTGCAAAAGAACAAAAAAGAAATTCTACACTGATTTCTGACCAAAATAGGACTGACATTTTCGGGTTCGAAAAACATTATTGCACAGTTGAAAGGTTGAATCACTCCGAATAAAATAGAATTCAAAAAATATTTATTTATCTAAGGAATACTTAATAAAAATATAATTAAACTCGTAAAAAGAGGTTAAAAGTTGGCAAACACAAAAACCCAGCCCAAGTTGGCGGGATTATTAATGTCCACGGTTTTTTGAACTCAGAATCTGAAAATTATCTTAATCTCCACAATGTTTTGCATCCCACGACTGGACCAACTGACCAAAATCCGATAGAATTCAACATGCCACCCAACACAGGGACTGTCCCTGATAAGTCTGAGCCGGGGCTTTGTGAGGGCGCCATTATTCTTGATGCCGAAGACGGCGAAGTTGGCAAGTCGTACAATAACCAGATAACGGTCTCTGGGGAAGATGTAAAAGGTCCATTCAAATTCTTGCCTCCTTTTGACTCGATAGCCGAAGCTGCTTTCCCGCCAGGAATTACGCTGTCTAGTGATGGCACAGTGAGTGGTGTCTCGACCAAAGCTGGGTCCTACGAATTCGAGGCCTGCGCAGAGAACAATGATGGGGACGGCGACTGTTTCTGTGTTCGATTATTCGTGAGGCCAGAGATGGTGACGACTACTACGACTACTATTCTGGGGAGATGTTATCCCTGCCCAACCACCTCTTGCGACACTGGCGAGTGCTGTTGTGAAACAAAAAACGGAATCCGCACATCTGCAGTGCTGACTTTTGACTGCTGCGAGAGATGCCCCAACGACACCCATGAAGTCGGGAAAGACCGGATAACTCAGGGAGGGCCGTACAAGATATGCCAATGCAATAAATGCTACAGTATCTCCGCAGGTAAGACAGAATAAACAATCACAGTCAGTACAACACAGTCAACTGACCAATCAATTTTTCAGAAACTTTCTACATCATGATCGTTTAAATTCCAAACTATTATCTCATTATCAAAATATTTCTTCATAAGAAGATATTCACGTCTAATCAAACCCCTCCTATAACAAGAATCGTCATGTGTTTGGCATCGATTCTAATCCCATCAAATCAAAGAAGTTTATCACAAACCTCTTGAACTGCATCTTTTGTCCACTGTCGCTCAGGTATTTCCAAACGTTATAGAGCAATAACCCGATTAAAAACAAGAAGTACCTGACAGCAATAGAAAGGCTCTTGCTCTTTATCCTCGCTTCATCCTGTACCCTGAACCCCGTCTCTATGTTCCATCTGAGCTTGTAGATTCTTATGTACTTGTTCAAGTGGTAGTAGTGTATGTTAGTGACAAATATCCATTCATACTTGTCTTTTACTATAACCAGAGTCGTGTCTGTATTTCCTACCTTGAATTCTTGTTTGAGATAACTGCCATTCATTCTCTTCAAGATTCTGTGTATGTTTGTCCATTCAGGGCAGAGCATCAGATACTTCAGTCTTTTAGCTTTTAGAAGCCTTATCATATCCTCAGATGCAAAACCTCTGTCTAACAGTACAACACTTATTTTGAGTTTAATCCCATCCAGCATTCTTTCAACTAACTTCGCTGTATCACTGAATAAGTTTGCTGGTATGCAGTCAACAAAAAACCTTTCCCCTTCACACAGTATGCTTGCAACCAAAAACCTGAAGGATCCAGTACATCCCTTCTCCGGTTTGTACTCATGAATCCAATAACTACTGCTTTTACCGTAGAAAGGTTCATGCGTGTAGTCCAGTATCAGTATTACTTCTCTGTTACCTATCTTCTTCAGGTATTTGTCTGTCAGTTCATGGAAATTCCCATGGTATACTGTTATAGGATTCTCGCCTATCCTTCTGTGCAGAGAATCTGGGCCGGGTAGATAATCGTTCTTGATTACCTCGACATAGGTATCGTGAGATGCTGCTCTTACTAACAACCTTGTGAAATCATCACTGTACCAAACTGAATTTCTTGCTATAGAAAAGCTTATACCTAAAAACAACCCTACTGTTTTTTGGTTGTTCGTCATAAAACAACTATGGGCTTCAGAGGGCAAATTGCTCTCTCGCCCATTCTAATTTTTCACTTGCGGAGATACTGTGCTAACGCATTGAAACATAAATCCCTACGTACTAGCTTTATTCTACTATCAGTATCAGCTGTCCTATTGATTCCTTGAGCACACCTCACTCATGAAATTATATTTATGATATTCGTTATATGAAATATGAGAAAAAGTGAAATAGCAGTTTTGATTATCATTCTGGTTTCATTCATCATAGGTATCTATATCTATCCTCAAATGCCAGAAACGATGGCATCCCATTGGAACATACGTGGAGAGGTTGATGGTTACATTTCAAAATTCTGGGGAATATTCCTAATGCCGTTCATATCTTTTGCTTTATTCTTACTGTTTGTTGTAATTCCCAGGGTTGACCCTTTGAAAGAAAACATCGTAAAATTCAGGAAATATTTTGACGGTTTTATAGTATTGCTTGAATTGTTTCTATTTTACTTGTATTTATTCACGATCTTTTGGAGTTATGGTTTCAGGTTCAACATCATTCAAGTCTTAATTCCGGCATTTGCAATCCTATTTTTTTACGTAGGTATTCTGGTAGAGAAATCAAAGAGAAACTGGTTTATAGGCATAAGGACACCGTGGACTATGAGTAGTGACAAAGTCTGGGAAAAAACAAACAAGTTGGGTGGTAAATTGTTCAAGATTACAGGAATAATTATTTTAATCGGAATTTTCTTTGCTGATTACGCATTCTATTTTTTCATTCTACCCGTAATTATTGTAGCAATTTACACGGTAGTTTACTCTTATTTTGAGTACAAGAAACAAAAAAATCACAAATAGACAAAAAACAAATTTTAATCATTTTATAACTGCACCTCACGAAGCAACCGATGGAAACCCCGCTAAAACTCGCCCTCAAAATTCCCTCGTGCTAACGCATTTCTGCGCTTTTCTATAC
>JAPLUX010000025.1 GCA_026397455.1 Candidatus Aenigmatarchaeota archaeon
ATGTACTAACAGCAGGTGCTACTGGTTCTGGTAAGAGCGTGTCTGCTACCATCTTTGTCGAAGAATTGTTAAAGGAGAAGATACCAGTCATAGTCTTCGACCCGACTGCACAATGGACAGGGTTTGTAAGACCATGTAGAGATCCTAATTTGTTGAAATACTATAAAGAGTTTGGCCTGAATGTAAACGATACTAGACCTTACAATGGGATGATATACGAGGTAACAGATCCAAACGTGAACATAAACTTCAAGAAGTACATGAACCCAGGTGAGGTAACAGTCTTCACTCTCAACAAACTCAAACCAGGGCAGTATGACATCGCTGTGAAAAACATAATAGACACGATATTTGCTCAAGGATGGGAAGAATCAACAAAACTGAAGATGGTTGTTGTCTTCGACGAAGTACATCGTTTACTGGAGAGATACGGTGGTACTGGTGGATATGTTGCCTTGGAAAAGGCATGCAGAGAATTCAGAAAGTGGGGTATTGGTTTAATAATGGTTTCACAAGTATTGTCAGACTTCAAAGAAGCAATAAAGGGTAACGTCTTAACAGAAGTACAACTGCACACAAAATCATTGGGTGACTTATCCAGAATAGAGAAAAAATATGGTCTTGATTATGTCAAGAGAGTGACTAAACTAGAAGTGGGAATTGGAATGTTACAGAACCCAAAGTACAACGATGGTAGACCATGGTTCGTTGCTTTCAGGCCAACATTACATGAACCACACAAAATTCCTGATGTAGAATTAGAGACGTATAAAGAGTACGCTGCCTTGATCGATATCATAGAAGCGAACATAGAAGCGATAGAAAAATCTGGAAAGGATGTATTCGACATAAAAACTGAGTTAAAACTGGCTAAAGACAAGTTGAAGAAGGGTAGGTTCAGGATGGCTAAAATATATATTGACTCGTTGAGAAAACATTTAAATATAGGTGAGGAAAATACCTGAAGAAAAGAAATCTGGTTTTGGAAAAATATTTGGCATGTTTAAAGGTAAAGAGAAAGTCGAACCTTCATCAGAAGAAATTAGTGCAAGACCGATTCCTGGAGAAACTGAAGAGAAACCCCCTGAAACACCTGAAGAGAAAAAAGAAGAGATAGTACCAGAAGAACCAAAGGAAGAAGTCATAGAAGAAGAAAAAAGTTTTAAAGAAATTGAAAATGAACAGGAAGAAAAATTAGAAGAATCTGAGAAAATTAAGAAAAAGGAAGAAGAAAAAGAATTGAAGGAAAAATACGGTGTAACGAAGGAAATACCTAAAAGAGAGATTGAAGAAGAATACATTGAAACTACTAAAAAAACGAAAGAATTGAGTGAAGAGACAGATATATCAGAATTACTCTTGAGGTTAGAAAAGATAGACGGAAAATTAGAGATATTTGACAATTCTAAGAATGAAGTAAGCGAGAGAACTACACAACTAGCAGAGGAGATCGGTGAATTGAGAAGTATGATAATGGAAAGGGAAAGGTCTTTTACTAAGATAGAATCAGATTTTGAAAAAGTGAAAGAAACTGTCAGTGGACTCGAGCCAGCGAGAATAAAGAGTGCTTTCGAGAAAAGAAAGATGGAGATTCTGGAGAATAAAGCGAAGACAGAAGAACTGGAAGCTTTAGTCAGAGCATTGGGGGAAGATGTTAAAAAATTCAGGACAACTCTTGAGAAAATAAAAAGTTTTGAGAATATCGCTGATTTATCCTTTGATATGGATAGGAAAGTTGCTGAAGTTCGTGAGGTAAAAGATTATG
>JAPLUX010000020.1 GCA_026397455.1 Candidatus Aenigmatarchaeota archaeon
CAAGTATCCCGCTGTTATTTCTTGATCCGCTTCGCTGATGTTAAATGGTTGAAGGCCTAATTTTGCTTGTGCTATAATTATGAACGAGATGAAAAATAATGGGAATGATAATATCAGATTACTAGGCAGTAGTTGGAGTGATTTGTAATTCATTGCAAAGTATAGAAGTATTATTATCATTGGCAACTCATAAGCCAAAAATAATATCGCTTCTCTTGTAGAACCGATTAAAGTATAAGGACTTGGTGATGAGAATCCGACAAGGATGAAACAAGCAGTAGAAAAGACCAACAGATAAATCAAGAGTATGAAGTTCCATTTAAAGTTTAACACACCTACCAATGGAAACATGAAGACTATCGATATTAAACTAATTACAGATGCTATCGAGATAAAAGTTATCAGAGTGTGATTTGAACCTTCGACTTCAAACCTTTCTTTTGACAGAAGCTTGACAAAATCTATTATAGGTTGCCAGATTGGTGGTCCAATCCTATTTTGCATTCTTGCTGCTACTTTACGTACAATTCCTTCATAGATGAAACTCAAGAATGTGGAGATGAAGACCGTTTCAATGATGACCATGTAAATCCTCCAGCTTTATTATTTCTTCTTTCCCTTCTCTCACTACCGTTACTCTATCTGTGCAACATAAACAAGGATCTAATGATGCTAGTGAAACAGGAACATCAGCAAGATTGTTACCAACCAAAACTTTATTCAAACACATCAAGTTCGCATAAGTTGGTGTTCTTATTTTAACTCTTGCAGGTTTGTTCGTAGTGTTTGATCTTATGTAATATATCAATTCACCTCTTGGTGCTTCTACTCTGCTTATTGCTTCTTTTTCAGTAAAAGTCATAGCCGGTTTATTTCTTATAAGACCAGGCTTGATTAATGTCAAAGCTTGTCTCGTTAGTCTTATAGATTCAAACATTTCTTGTACTCTAACAATTGCTCTGGCAAAGCTGTCTCCATCTTTTTGAGTGACGATCTTAAAATTCAAATCGTCGTATATGAGATATTTGTCAGTCCTTCTTATGTCATATGGCACGCCACTTGCTCTAGCAACTGGACCAACCAAACATAATTTTTCAACATCATCCTTGTCGATATTGCCTATTCCAACAGTTCTTTTCTTTATTAGTGGGTCTTTTTTTATCAAGGTTTGAAGATAGTCTACTTTATCCTTTAATATTCCTAGATTTTTATTGACTTTTTTTATCATTTCAGGAGGTATATCTCTTCTCACACCACCGATAATGTTAATGTCATGAACGATTCTTTTACCTGTTATTAACTCGAGGGAATCAAGAACATATTCTCTCTCACGGAAGCATAACATGAAAAGAGTATCAAAACCAATTTCATGACCGAGCATACCTAACCATAACAAATGGCTGGTGAGTCTCTCTAATTCAAACACTATAGTTCTGATAATTTTCGCCTTTTGTGGAATTTCTACATCTAGTAATTTTTCTATGCCTTGCGTGAAACAAGTTGAATGTGCAGAAGAACAGATTCCACATATTCTCCCTGTCATGAATATACTCTTAGAAAAGTCCATCTCTTCCAAAGTTCTTTCTATTCCTTTGTGATTATAACCTACTGAGAAATCAACATCCTTGACTTCCTCACCTTCCAAGAAAAGTTTAAGGTGTACTGGCTCTGGTAGAGCTGGATGTGCCGGTCCGAATGGTATCATCATATCATGCATTTTTTATCACTTCCTCAACGGCGGTTTTCCTTTAAAATCTTCTGGTAAAAATAATTTACCAGGTTTAGGATGTCCGATTATTTTTATACCCAACATCTCGGACAATTCTTTCTCTAGTAAGAAAGCTCCTGGAAACATATCGGTTATCGTCTGAATCTCACTCGAATCTTTGGGTACTGGAACTTTTAGATTGAGTAAGAAATTTTCTTTTACGAGATGATATATGACTTCAATCTCTTTTCCATTATCATAACCCGATATCGATGATACTCTAATTATTCCAGAATCAAAAACATGTTTCATAACATCTCCAATTTTTTTGTAAGGTATAATGAACCAAACTTCATTCTTTTCTTCTTTGTAAACTTTACCATTTTTTTTAAGTTCTTCTATTAACTTCACTCATTTCACCTTTTTTGCTAAAACTTCTATACCTTTTACTATTCCGTCGATGATGGCTTCGGGTTTTGGTGGGCAACCTGGAATATAAACATCGACTGGAATTATCTTATCCAATGGGCCACAGACGTTGTAAGCTTTCTGAAATATGCCAGTTGAAAGAGCACAACTTCCCATGGCGATAACAACTTTCGGTTCTGGTATTTGATTATACAAATTGACGAGTCTGCTTTTTATTTTTTTATTAACAGGTCCTGTAATCAAAAAAATATCTGCATGTCTTGGAGAGCCTTTTACCAAACATCCAAATCTTTCAAAATCGTACTTGGGTGACATAGCTGCCAAAATTTCTATATCACAACCATTACACCCCCCAGTACAAAAGTGGAATATCCATGGGGATTTTTTCAAACAATATTTTTTAATTTTATCAACTATCAAACCATCACCAACACAATCAACAATAGCATGAAACAAATGAATATCATCAACAGATAATCATTCAAATTTCCTGTGCTCAGTTTTTGTAATTTTTTCAACCCAAGTATGTTTGACAATGTTCTATAAAACACTGTTTCTGGTTTTTCAAATTTCATCGGCTCTCCACAAGTATAAGGTGGGCTCTTTTTAAGTTTTCTTGGTATCATCTTTATTAAAAAAATGATAGTTAAAACTATAATGATTAAATATGCGATTAATTGAATCACGGTCTTAACACCTCACTTACATATTCATTCCTAGCGAGTAAATCAACTTCCACTCCTTTGAAAATTTGTAGCCACACGGGCACGAAACTTAAAAGTAAAACTGCTATGATTAAAATTATTATCGGCCAATAAATTTTTTTCTCACCTTGTTTGAGCATGAAATAAATTTTCATGTAATAGAGTAATGTTACAATCGATATCAAACCTGAGATTATAGCATAAATGAACAAGTTCTTTTCTAACAAACCAGTTATTATGAAAAATTTTGAGAAAAAAGCACTGAGTGGTGGGATTCCTATCAAAGACAAAGCACCTAAAAGAAAAGCATACATACTAATTTTCTCCATCATTTTTTTGTGCATAAGCATCGTTCCTATCGACAAGAACAAAAGAACTTCTATGATTGCGTTGTTGACTAGATGATACATCCCTTGAAAAGCAAGACCAGTAGAGAAAGCCAAAAATATGTAGCCGAGTTGTGATATGCTACCATAAGCTAGGATACGTTTGATGTCTTTCTGTAGTAAAGCAAGGAATGATCCAACTATCATTGTCACGATTGCAATGATAGAAAACCAGGTTGAATAGTATATTCCTAAGATTGTATAAAATATGCGGATAATGACGTAGACTGTCGTTGTTGTCATTACTCCTATGAAGAACGCGGCCACTGGTTCCAATGATCCAGAGATGACATCTGGTTTCCATACATAAAATGGGAATACTGCAATCTTCACACAAAAACTCAAGATTAACATGATGAAGATTGTTTTCAAATATATGTCGTTGGTGTCGATTCTGCTTATTATGTCAGCCATGTTAAGAGTCCCTACATGGGAATACAAAAGTGATATAGCAAGCAACATTAAAACAGCAGAGACAGAACCTATTATCAGATATTTGAAGGATGCTTCCAAACCTTCTTTTTTTGCTGTAAAACCGATGAGGGCATAAGTAGCAATGTTCATGATTTCGGTGAAGACGAACATGTTGAAAATGTCGCCAGTTATTACAATTCCAAGAGAACCTACTATCCCAAGAAGTAACAGAGTATAAAATTCTTTTACTCTTTCTTTTACAAGTTTTGAAGAAAAAGCTGCAATCATAAGGCTCAGGAATAAAATCAAAGAAGCAACGGTCGAAGAAAATTTATCGAGAACCATAACTATTCCGAAAGGTGCTTTGAAACCACTAACAGCAAAAACCTTGGTACCAGAATTAAAAACTTCTATGGATGACGATAAAACAAAAGATAAAGATAAGAAAATAGCTAAGATTGCTATTGCCTTGATTAATTTTTCATTCTTGAAAACTGGTAGTGCGAAAGCAGTGCAAATGAGTAATGGAACTGCATACGGAGCTAACATTTTATTACCCCTTCAAGTTTGATATTTTTTTGATATCGAGTGTTTTGAAGTTCTTGTATATACGATAACATAGGACTAGTGCGAATGCAGTAACACTCACGTCAATAACGATGGATGTTAGGACTAAAGCTTGAGGTAATGGGTCAACAGCAGATGTCAAAAAGTCAGCTAGGTTAGATAGTGTAGCGATTGGTGGTATGCCCCCAGACCTATAACCGATTATTATCAACAAAATATTGGTCCCATTTGCCAGAATACTCAATCCAATAACTTTCTTTATGATATTGTCTTTGAAAATCACTCCGTACAATCCTATTATTATCAAACTTATTGCGAATATGTGCATCATTCTTTTTCCACCATTGAATATATTATCAAAATTAAGCCGGATGTGACGATGATTGTACAAAAAATATTCAAGAACACTATGTAATCTCCACTCCAAAGCTTAAAAACTTCTTGTGATCCTACTAAAGGTGTCCTGAAGAATAACCCAAAAAATACTAGAAAACCTATACCCAAACCACCAAGTGCTTTTACTATGTTCAATGTTCTTTCACTCCAGAATTTAATTCCCATGGCAATGAATACCAAAGCTACTCCTGTAGCTATGATTGCCCCACCTTGGAAACCACCTCCAGGTGTCAAGTGACCGAAAAGAGTTATGTTAAGACCAAAGATTATTATGAATATTATCAAGAGTTTACTCGTGATTTTTTCTAGCATTCATCGTTCCTCCTAACATTAAAGCAGATACAGCAACTGCTGCAGTGAATAGGATTGTTTCTTCGCCAAAAGTATCGTATCCTCTATAGTCCCAAGTTATGGCTGTGACAAGATTGGCAGTTTTTATAGAAGATGATGGGGAATCTTTTAAATAATATTCTGACACTCTTTCATTGATTGGCAGGTTTCCTACAGCAAAGAACAAAATCAACCAAAGTACAACCAATAAGAATAATGCTAAAACTTTCATTCTTTGTACACCCCGATTTTTTTCAGAGCTATTATGAAAACTAACGTCGTTAAACCAGCCCCGACAGCAGCTTCTGTCATACCAACGTCAGGGGCTCTTAGTAAAAAGTAAGAAAGACTCGTAAAACTGTTTACGACTCCTAATAATATTGCGGCATGTATAAAATTCTTGGTTTCAATGACTAAAAAAGAAAATACTGCAATTAATAGAAGGGCTATATATATTATTATCATTTCTTTCCACCCATGTAAGGTTTTACTTTATTTTTATATGCTGCGTGAGCAATCATTGAACATATAGCAGGCGAGACTAAAAAGAGAAAACCAACAACAATAAATGATTTGTAAAGAAGTACAGAAGATGTCCTTATTCCAACAGATAATATCGTGATGTAAAGTCCATAAGATATTAGACCGGAAGCATGAATTCTATTGTAGACATCTGGCATCCTGATTAAACCTAAAGCACCGATTATCACCAATGCCAGTCCAATTAGTTCTATCATTTTTCCACCAAGTATTTTGTTAAAGCATAAATTCCTAAAATTGAAAGAAATGTATAAACAAGTGTCATATCAGTCAGTAGAGTATTTTGCTCTAGTAAAGATTGAATGAACATCATCGTAAGGACAATGGAATTGATTACACCTGCAACAAGAATTCTGTCAAACAGAGTCGGTCCTTTTATCAATCTTATGAGTGAAATGATTATTGCTATTAGCAAGATTTCATTTATCACTCTTAACACCCATCATTTTTAAATAAAATGATTCAAATTTTTTCACACCATCCACATAGTTTTTATCGAAAACTATACTGTGAGAAGTGAAGGATTTATTTTTACTCGATATCGCTACAGAACCGGGTAAGTTTGTTATTGAAAAAGCAACACAATCATGAATTCTTTTGGAGTCTGTATTCAATTTAATCTCTTTTATGTCTGGTTGGATTCGCCCTGAAAATATAAAATAAATCATGTAAGCGATTGATTTCACAATCTCAATTAAATACATTGGTATCAACGTTAAAAATTTATTTAGTTTAATCTTGTGGGACTTTCCAGAACTTAATTTTAAAACAATTCCTGCAGATACAAGACTTACTATTAAATCGGTTGTTAAGATTTGAGTATCATACCCAGATATCAGAAGCCAAAATGCTAAACC
>JAPLUX010000157.1 GCA_026397455.1 Candidatus Aenigmatarchaeota archaeon
GATTTTTTAGAAATCGTTAACATCCTATCCAAAGCTGTTCTAGCCTTTTTTATAATTTCTCTATCAATGTTTACTGGATAGATTTCTTTCTGGATAGATTTTAAAACCGCGGGTAAAGTATTCTTTTTTTGTTGAACGCAAGTCGCAACAATCGAATAGAATTTTTTCTCTGGTATTTCCAAGTTCAACCTTTCAACCAAACCATGTTCAGTGATGATGATGAACTCTTTCGCTTCGTCCTCTTTTGCACGGTATAGCATTTGACTCGTACTGCACACATAATCGGCTAATTTAATCACATCCATTCGACATTCAGGATGAACGAACACTTTTGCATCAGGATGTAGACTTTTTGCTTCTTTCACTTGATCAGGAGTAATCTTTGAATGCACATAACAGAAACCTTTCCAAGGGATTATTTTCTTATCAGTCTTTGTCTGTACGTAATTGGCCAAGTTCTCATCAGGAACAAAAATTATCTCCTTTTGTGGTAAAGAATTAACGACATCGACACAGTTTGTGGATGTACAACAAATATCTGATTCGGCCTTAGTTTCAGCCGATGTATTCACATAAGAAACGACAGCAGCACCAGGATACTGTTTTTTCAATTCCAATAATTCTTTCCGGTTGACCATCCCAGCCATCGGGCATTCCGCCCCCTTTACGGGGATTAATACTTTTTTATCTGGGTTAAGTATCTTTGCAGATTCAGCCATGAAGTCCACTCCACAGAAAACGATTATATCAGCATCAGTTTTGACAGCTTCTCTACTCAATTCTAAGGAATCACCGATGAAATCCGCAACTTTGTATATTTCTGGTCGTTGATAATTGTGGACGAGAATGACTGCATTTTTCTCTTTCTTGAGTTTGTTTATTTTTGAAATTAAATTTAGGTTCATTTTAAGACCTCTAAACTCATATCCAAAGATTTACAAGAATATGTAATATAACCAGATGAAACAAAATCAACGCCAGTCTCCCCAAATTCTTTAACATTGTCTGGAGTTACTCCGCCAGACGCTTCTATGCAGATTCCAGATTTCTTCAACAACTTTACTACGTTTTTCACGTCAGGAATCTTGACCCAATCCAACATTATTATGTCAGGTTTTTCTTCTGCTGCGGCTAATGCCTCTTCAACACTCTCAACTTCTATCTCAATTTTCTTCCCATCTTTCCGTTCTCTCACTCTTCTCAAGCATTCTTTTATCGCCTCAACCCTAGAGCATTTCAATTCTTTACAAACAGTGTCTATATGGTTTCCTTTTATCAGGTACATGTCGAACAGGCCTAAACGATGAGTATATCCACCACCGATCTTAACAGCACGTTTATCACTGAAAGAGAAACATGTTTTCCTGGTCGCCGCTAATTTTGTTTTCGTTTCTTTAGCCATTTTGTTAGTCAGTGTAGCTATTCCACTCAGCCTTGTCAAGAAATTCAGGACAGTCCTCTCAGTTTGCATTATCTTCCTTGCATCACCTTCCATTTCTATGACGATATCCCCTTTCTTGATATCACTACCTTCTTTGATCAATTCTTTCACTTTGATTCCTACTTTTTCTAGAAGAGAACGCGCTTCAAACATTCCAGCAAGGATTCCATCATCCTTTACTTTTATTATTGCTTTTATTTTCATCGGTTTTATGACAGCTTCTGTCGTGACATCTCCACTACCTAAATCATCCTCGTACATCTCATAAACTTTCTTTTTTATCTTCTCTTTGAAAGGTTCAATATCAAAATCTAGATAGTCTTCAAACATATCATGTCCCCACTTGAATTGGTTCACTAATTTTTTTCAACGTAGCGATCGCAGATAGAGCAGCCAGATAACTTGTCTTAGGATTATCTGGACTCGGAACGTTTTCAACTCTTGTCTTCAACACACCGAATTTACCTTCTGCGATAATTTCATGTATGTTAGATGTAATGTTTGGGTCAGCTATTATTTGTACTTTTGTTCTTTTAGGACCTATGCCAGCTAAGCTTAAAGATGCTGCAACATTGACGTTAGAAGGGAATAATTTAACAGCTTCTTCTGCAGTTCCTTCGTAAATGATCGTTGGTTTCTTGATTTCACTTAAATCTACATGATGTTTTTCGAAGAAAGGAGCTCCTTCCAAGGATTTAGGATGTTTTGTTGTTTTTATCATTACTCTATCTATTTTATTACCTGCGGATTTGATACCGTCTAAACCAACAATAGCACCGGATGGCAAATAGACTTTCAAGTTGTTTTTCTCTGCAAGTTCTTTAATTTCTTTAAACAATTTTTCATCCGTTAATGCACCAGTACTCATTATCATAACATTTTTCTTTGCTCTCAAAGTTTTCGGTATTAGAGTCCTGACAGCATCTTGCGAAGCTGCTTCTATTATTAAATCTAGATTTTCTTTCAGGATTTCATCAAAATCCTTGTATTCTGTATGGAATTTTTTGGCGAATTCCACAGCTTTTTTGACATCTATGTCGTAAACGTATTTGAGTTGAACATCTTTGTTTTCATTCATAGCATCAGCAACTACTGTTCCGATAGAACCGCAACCTATCAACGCAACCTTCATTCAATCAAGTAAAAACAGTGTTTTTGAGATTAATAATTTTTCTTTTAATATTTCTATTTAAATAATATACTTTATTTTATATACATTATATCTAGAAAAAAAATAGAAAAAAATGGAAATATGTCAGATGCATTCGAGTTTGTCGTTAGCACATACAGTGATGTACACCACAACAGCCGCCACCGCCATATTTTCGTCCAAAACGGGCCACTAATATGTAATCATCGTTCAGCTGCAAATACACTGTGTTTGAGTAGCTAATCCAGAAATAGTTGAGTCTCCAATACATGAAACGATAGCCCTTAGGGGGTGTCACAGATATTATAAGACCTTCTCCTTCGTCTTCGAGATTCATGTAATCAATGTAAATCGTTGTTTCATCATATGAGTGGCCAATGATCAATAGACAGCATTTATAGGTAAAGTACGTAGTGTCTTCCAATCCAATTGCGTCAACTACAGCCGTGATACCATATATTCCTTGAGCTTCAGTTGGTTTAAGCGAGAATGCGTTTTGTGCAATCCCACTTTTATCTGTTGTGAAATGATCAAGGTATTTTTTTGTGCCATCTGGATACGTCAGAGTAAACTGTACTTCTACTCCTTCCGCTGGACCAAGTTCCGAAGCAACGTAACAGGTAGAATATATCGTAGAATTCAAGTTAGAGTGGCAACCATATGTGTCGTTACCTATTCCTCCTATAGACAAACCGACTCCTGGCGTGTCAATGATGAGAAAGTTATCAATGTACAATGGTTTAGGTTCTGGTGGATCTGCACTAAAGTTTGGCCAAAATATAAGCCAACCTATGTCGCGCCAAGCTCCGAAGGAAATTTTGCACCAATTGATTCCGCAGAAAGACCCAAAGTCATACATGTAACACCAGCCGTCGTCCTGTTCGCTCTGAATGACATTGTCGCAGAACCAAGTGAAGGCTAGCCCCATACCTGCGATTATGCCTTCAATTCCTGCAATCAAAGCTGCCGCTATTTTTGTACCGATGGGTTCAGGAACACATATCAAGGCAATTAGTATAGGTGTTAATATACCAAGTAACCCAAATCCGAGGGTCCC
>JAPLUX010000058.1 GCA_026397455.1 Candidatus Aenigmatarchaeota archaeon
GGAGAGAAATCTAAATTAGTTGGATATTATGGTTTGCCTGAGAATCTACCCTATCTCTTTTCTTTTTCATAATATCTTGATTTTAAAATCCTGAATGAACAACTTTTATAAGGATTTGTAACAAGAAAATAATATTTCATGGTGATATCATGGATTGTAAACAACCAAAAAACCTAAAATCCTGCCCATGTACCTATCCTGGCTGCAGTAGAAAAGGTATCTGTTGTGAGTGTATAAAACATCATAGAGAAAACGGAGAGTTACCTGCTTGCTGCTTCCCAAAAGAAGTAGAAAAGACTTACGACAGGTCAGTGGAAAGATTTATACAAGCAATGCAAAAATGATAGGTATGGTCAGTAAAGAAGACGTGATGAAAGTATTGAGACAATGTTATGATCCTGAGATAGGTGTTAGTTTAGTGGATTTAGGCTTAATTTACGATGTTAAGGTCGATGGAGACAAAGTTCATATCAAGATGACTCTAACCACTCCAGGATGTCCCATGCATTCTTACCTGACTCAAGATGTTCAAACCAAAGTTAAAAACATAAAAGGAGTTAAGGATGTTAAAGTAGAACTTGTCTGGGATCCACCATGGACTCCAGATAGGATGTCGAAAGATGTTAGAAAAAAATTAGGATTGTGAAGGTGATTTTTAATGGCCAAGATTAAAATAATACACGATGTAGAAGCATGCATTGGCTGTGGGGCTTGTGCATCTGTCTGCCCAGACAACTGGGAGATGAAAGGTGCTAAGTCTAAACCTAAAAAAACAGAAGTAGCTGACATCGGTTGCAACCAAGAAGCCGCTGATGTTTGCCCTGTTCAATGCATAAAGATTAAAAAAGCATGAAGAATACAGTAATTAGAATTTTTTTTATTTTCCTTTATTTTTAATTATTAAATTCTATCGAAATCATCGCTGATTCTTTCCCAGTTCAAATTGTTGAAGAATGCCTCAAAATATTTTTCTTTATCCGGTCCATAGTCGATGTAATAGGCATGTTCCCATACGTCTAAAGCTAAAATAGGGATCGCTCCCCAGACTGCGCCTATGTCATGAAAGTCCACGCTAAAGTTGTGTAACCTACCATCGCTAGGGTCAAAACATAGAAGAACCCAACCTCTAGAACTTTTTGCTATTGCTAGAAATTCTTTCTTCCAGTTTTCAAATGAGCCAAAATCTTGATCGATCTTATCAGTTAATCTCTCTACCGGTTTTCCCCCTTTCCCACCTAAACAATCAAAGTACAATTCATGCAGTATCATCCCACTCGCATTATGGCTCTCGTTTAACTTTAAAGTTCTGATAGCACTAAAATCTCCTTTTTCTCTGGCATCATTTAATTTCTGTTCGATATCGTTCCTGTTGTTGACGTAAGATAAATAATGTTTGTCATGATGGTATCTTATCTGTTTTTCTGATATCCCTTCCAATGCGTCATAGTCAAAAGGTAAGGGTTTCATTTCGAAAATATTCATATTTTATCACCTTAATAATTTTCACACAATAACTCATA
>JAPLUX010000169.1 GCA_026397455.1 Candidatus Aenigmatarchaeota archaeon
TTATAAAAAATTCTTCATCCTTGACCCACGAGACCGAATGCCTGTTATACCACAAGCAATGGAGCATATATTAAAACAAGAAAACGGGATTGAAAGATACATTCAACATGTCACCGCATTACTAAGGGCATTTTCACTTGCAATACCTAACGAAGAAGCAATGAAGATAAAAGATGACGTAGGATTTTTCCAGGCGATAAAATCAGCGATTGTGAAAAACACTGAAACTAAGGGGAAATATCGAGAGGATTTAGATACTTTGATAAAACAAATTCTTTCTAAAGCGATTGTATCAGATAGAATCGTCGATATCTTTGAAGCAGCAGGAATAGAAAAACCAGATATCTCAATTCTTTCTGATAGATTTCTCACAGAGATAAAGGATTTACCGCAAAAGAATCTTGCTTTTGAGATGCTTAAGAAGCTGCTCAATGATGAAATACGAGTAAGAATGAGAAAGAACATTATTCAAGCACGATCGTTTCGAGAGCTTTTAGAAAATACGATTCGGAAATATACGAATAGAAATATTGAGACTGCTCAAGTAATTGAAGAGTTAATAGAGTTAGCAAAAACAATAAATAAAGAACAAGAACGAGGTAAGAAATTAAATTTGAGTGATGATGAAATCGCTTTTTATGATGCTCTTGGTGTAAATGATAGTGCTGTGAAAATACTGGGAGATGAAGTTTTACGAAATATAGCAATAGAACTCACGGACACCATTCGTAAAAATGTTTCAATTGACTGGACCGTGCGGGAAAGCGTTCAAGCCAAATTGCGGGTGAATGTAAAAAGAATCCTTAAAAAATATGGATACCCACCAGATAAACAACAGAAAGCAACTGACCTTGTATTGGCCCAAGCTCATTTACTTTGTAGAGATTGGGTGAGTAACGGTGTCAAAGTAAAAAATTAATCGGAGATGTAGATTATTAACATTGATCAAAATATTAACAAGTTTATGAGCGGTTTTGGGGGTAGAGATAAAGGCAGAGGTCCTCTAGAAAGATATGCTTCATTTGATTACTGCTACAATTATTTCCAATCATTCAAAGATCACAATGTCATTGAAGAACTATGTAATGACGATAATATCGAAGATTCTTGTTTGCAACTGTCGTTTTATTTAGCGAGCTGGGGAATGTATCGTGGATCGGCATTTGTGTTGCAAAAAAGTTCCAAGTTCTATGAACAGCTGATAAAAAACATAATAGAATTTGATAGAAGGATTTGGACAATTGATGTAGATAATTACATCATAGATAATAACATGGAAAATATTGACCTCCTGATTAAATGTAAAGAGATAATTAAAGAATCTTTTGATGATTGGACCAATGCCACAGATACTTTAATCTCAAAAATAATGCTCGGAGTTTTTGGAAATGTTCCAGCATTCGATAATTTTTTTAGGGAAGGATGCAGAAGAGAGTCATTACAAATTAACTCGTTTTGTAAGAACTCACTAAAGAACATATATAATTTTTATTATGTAAAAGAAAACAAAATAAAGATTGATAGACACAGTAATAATATTCAAACCCTGGATTTCGTCACAGGGCTAGATTCAAATCGAACATACACAAAGGCAAAAATAATTGATATGATTTTTTTCACTGAAGGAAATAAGAAAAAACTATCGATACATTAAATTCTCAAATTGATGTAACATACTAATAATATATTTCGAATGCCTAGTTGCGTTGGGGTTTTTCTTTGTATGCGAGAGATAACTTCTCAATATTTTTCCAGATTTGTATCCTTCCCAATAGGGATATATTTTTAGAAAACTATATTATTGAACTCTCTGAGAATGTCCGCTGCTTTCAGAAGAAATGATTCAAGCTGGGTCAAAGAAATTTTTCTTTTTTCCATCCTTTATGTCCCCTGGATTGTTCTCTAAGCTCTTCCATTCTCAGGCATTTAAACCCAATTTGTGAATAGAATTTATACACTTATATTTTGGCCTTTTAGGCATTAAAATGCTGAAAGGACAGAAATAAATAATTAGAAATAGTACCTAAAATCTTTGAGAATCTCCTCTGGAACTGCACCTGATTTTAATAGATTTACTACCTTTCTCGAATAGTCTATAGTAACAGGTTCTTTATTCATTAGAGCAGTAGTATTCCAGTTCATTTTTGTTAATTTGAATATTTCTTCTGCGAGTAGAATAATGTCAGAATCACCATATTCTCTGACAATTTCTAAGGGAGATGCTGTCGCCATGCCTGGATATGTTTTGAATTCCTCAACATACCCTGTTGTATATAAAATACCCTTGTTTTCGTTAATTCGCCAGAAAGTACCTCTTTGAGGAGGAAAAATCCCATCCGGGTGAAGTCTTAAATTGGTATCAATTTTTATATAAACAAGATCGTAATTAATTTTCCCGAGCGCATCACCGACACCTGTTTTTTCATCATAGTTAAAAAAAGTGGTTTTATGTAAGACTACTCTAGACGGAATATCTGCTTTCTCTTCTTTGTAACCTTCAATAGCAGCTTCGAGAAGTTTTTTCGTATTTTGTCTTGATAAGTGAAGTCCTATTCTATTTCTGTAATATTCTTCAATAATTTTAATTGAAACTGATTCTCCATAAACATCAAATACCTCAGCGAGACCGACTAAAATTTCCTGCCCGCCGCTACCTCTTTTTATACCAAAAGAAATACCTATGAAACATGTATTTTCCTCAATTTCTTCGAGTTTCCAGGGGATTCCTCCACATTTCACATAAAGACCAAGGGATAGATTCCAAAGGTCATCACACCAATCATAAGGACTTAGAGAATTTTGAGTCAATAACTGCGTATAAATACGCTTTGTTACACACAATGCCTTAATTCTGTCCCTAAGGTCTTCGTAATTATATTTAAAATATTTCTTAAAAACTTCTGGCATATGTAATATTAAGGTATCCCGTCCAGGGAATCTGTCTTTATACTGTTGTATCTTTGAATTATATAGTGTTATAATATTTTCAAATGCATTTGGTTTTCCAATTATATCATTAATTTCAGAGTTTGATATTGATATTATTCTATCTGACTCCTTATCAGGAATCTTAAGCGGAAGAGAATATATAGTCTCAAATCCGTCATATCGGACTTTTGAGCTTCTTCCTTTAGTTAATGGTTCAGCTGGTTTGTTTAGATTGGTTAAAAGATTTAGGACCATATCCAAATCATCTTCAGTTGAAATAATTCCGATGTCTACAGATGAAAAATCTCTTCTTCCATTATTATAATCGAGAGGATGAAAGGTCTTTAACCCAAAACGTGGATCAATAGCAAGATTATGCTTACCAACGGAAAACTGCAATTGTGGTTCTTTTAAGGGATAAAGTTTACCTAAAGTCATCCAATGTACCACCTCTTTTAACCCCGGTATTGTTTTTTTCTTCAATATTTTCAAATGACGTACCAAATTCTAAATTTCTATCATTTGGAACGGGTATGCTAATCCCATTTCCATTATGCAAAATATCAACCCACTTCATTATCATATTTTTATTATATTTATTATATCTATAACTGCGTTGGTAAGTATGAAAAGCCTGTGCCTCTTCAGTTATGATGTCATTTTTTCCATCCCAGGTGAGCACGGGGCAAGAAGTTAAAGATAGATATATTTCTCCATTAATCAGATGAAGTCTGTAATGAAAACCTTCATGCGTATAGTAATTTTTTCTTTCATCCTTTTTTATTAGAGTCCCTCCATATTTATTCCAATCTGTTACATAAGTAGTAGTATTGAAGGATAAGCCTTTTTCAATTAGATATTGATCAATTGTAATTCTAAAAAGTCTTACAAGGGTATTCCAGTATTGAGAGATTGTGTCACCATTTATTTTTATTGGTTCAATAACAGATGCTGTATACCCGTTATCACAAAGAATAGACAATATTTCATCAGTATTTCCAAAATAATATAATATTTTTGATTTCAGATGTCTGGGTAATCCCTCGAATAATCTTTCTATTTCTTCGTAATAATTGATATTCGTTTGAATAGCTTTGATTTGTGTAGGTAATTGAGTTGTAGGTAATAAGTTAGACATCATTGTTTATCCCCCTTATTAAAGAAATGAGTCTATCAAAACCAAAGATTGAGGCTAAGATATCTGATTTATTAATCTCACCTTTAGAAATAAGTTTATCTCCGATTCTGTAATAGAAAATCATTAGATAGAAGAAAATCACTCCGTAACCCACAGATTTGATTAGTATAATTACAGAGAATTCCTCCACAAGGTCAAATATCAACCCAGGTATTAATCCTATTGAATAAGCCGTTACAAAAATAAATAATGCCAACAATAGACATGAGAAATAGAAATAATACTTAACATGCTTCTCTTTTATACCTGTATAACCTTGTTTACTCTGTTTAATGGCCTTTGATGCCGTTTCATATTCACCTTCATCCAATTGATAAATAGATTTTCTACCCGCCATAGATAAGGCCAAAAGTGCTATTGAGTCCTCTTTTACATTAAAATTAGGGATCTGTTTTGTGGCTTCGAGATTGGTTAATAACAATCCCTTATCAGTTATTTCTAAGGATTTTGCCCATTCGACTTTATTTTTCTGGAGATTTGAAATGATTTCCTTCTGGTTATCGGTTGTTAGATTTGAGTTCATTATATTTATTCCTTCAAAAAGAACCATTTCAAGATTTGGGAAAATCCATTTTTCAAATTTATTATTCAATCTACCTTCAAGAATTGAAATCGTGTATCTTAGAGTGTCGTTGTCTTCTTTTTCCAATTTGAGCAATATTAGAAATTTAGCAATTCTTTCAATCGATTGTTGTTCAATTTGATCTAATATTTCTTCCACAGGAAAAGACACGTTATTTTGATTGTAGGACATAAGACCTAATGCAGAATCAATAAGATTTGGATAATTCCTAGAATCTTTAAATTGGTTATACTTCGAGTGCAACCAATCATAAGCTTTTTGAAGTTCGTTTGAATAATTATTGCCTAATAAAAAAAGTAGCAATGAAATAGTTTCTTGAGAATGGAACCAATTTTTATCTTCGGCTTTTTTAATTAAAAAATTCATTGCCCTTGTTATTTTGGCATTCTGTTTCCCAAGATTTTTTAAAATTCTTTCAGCAAGAGCGAACTTTATTACTAATTGAGTGGTTAGTTCATAATCGTCGTTATTGATTTTTTCTGATTCTTCTTCCAGTGATTTTATTGAGTATTGGAATAAGTCCTTGATTTCTTTGTTTGCATCTGATAATCCTAACAAAACCCAGTTGAGACTATAGAGGTCTTTTTTTGTTCTAAAAATTTCAGCCTCTACCGTGAGATGTCTAAGAAGAACTTGAATAAACGGATTTTCCACTTTGTAACCTAATTTCCCGTTGTCCATTCGATGACACCTTTACGCTACAATAAGGTCAAAATCTCCGACAATTAAATATATTCTTCTCAAAGAGTGAAATTGTTATGACCACTTAAGGTTTGGCCTATTTTGCCATTTTATTGTTGGAACAACAGAAATAAATGCGTTATTTGTTTAAACATCTGAGTACTAAAAAAGGTTCGGCAGGTAAGTTGGATGCAGATGAGAAACAAGGCATGATTGGACGTGCCTTTGAAAATACGGCTCTGGATTAC
>JAPLUX010000089.1 GCA_026397455.1 Candidatus Aenigmatarchaeota archaeon
ACCACATCTTTTACAAATATAACCGATATGAATTTTCTTGTTTAACAGATTTTTACCATATATTTTACTTACTTTTTTATAACAAACAGGACATTTTTCTAATTTTGTCATCTTGGGAATTTTTTTGGTCTTTGCCTTTATCTCGATGTTAGGAATCTTTATAACAAGTTCTTTTACTCTCCTGGGCGAAAGTACGTATTTTTTATCGTATTTTTTTAATTCATCTAAGACATGGAAACATAAATCCTCTTGTGATTGAACTACTCCTCTTTTTTTAAGAACTTCTTTAATTATACTTATGACGAAATCTTGTTTAGGAATTTTTTTAGATGCCATACTATCTATTCTACTTTAAATTTTCATTCTTTAAATTGATTTATATGGAGATAAGAAATGGACGAAAAGAAGATTTAGAAATTATAAAAGAGATATCATCGATTTCTTTGAAATCAGTACTTCCAATGAAACATTTTGAAAAATATTTAGATAATACTATAGTTGCAGTTGAAAAGAATAGAATTGTTGGTTTTCTAACCTCTAAAAAAGAATGTGTCATGAATTTTGCGATCCATACTGATTTCAGAAAAAAAGGTATAGGAGAAAAATTAATCCAAGAATTGATGAAAAAATATAGAACAATAAGATTGAGAACAAGAGAAAACAACAAGAATGCCATTGATTTTTTAAATAAACTTGGATTTAAAGAAAAAAGAAGAATAGAACAATATTATTCTAACAGTGACAATGCTATAGAGATGGAATGGAAATTATAACTATTCTATGTAAATTCCAGGTTTACCGAATTTAGCTCTCTTAGCCTTATTTTCTGGGTCGTATTTTTTAGCATCGTCAAACTTGAAAATTCTCACGTTCTTAAAACTAAATTCATCTTTCAAGAAACTTGTTGTCTGTTGCAAACTTATTAACTCTTTTTCTGTTTGAACGTACAAATAGAGATTATTATTCTTGTTCGATAATTTAATGACTTGTTTTATATCCTCACAGATTTTCATGAACATGTCTTCTTCTTTCAGAACATCTTCATTTATTTTTTTCAAATCAAATTCTGGCCATTTTTCAAATACAATGAACTTATCTTTACCCATTTTATGCCAAATTTCTTCTGAAATGAATGGTGCATAAACACTCAAGACTTTTGCTATAGTTTCTAATGCATAATTTACTATCGCTTTATTCTTTTCTCCAGACCTTTTAAAATACCACTGCAAATCATTAATCATAGAATGGAAATAAGTGAGAGCAGACCTATTCTCAACATTCTCAAGATGGTTCGTTATATTTTTGATATAGTTCTGGAATCTAGAAATTAACCATTCATCTATCGGTCTATTCAGCATTATTTTTCCTTTATCATAATATTTCTCTACGATTTCATAGAATGAAGACAGTTTATTCTTCCAAGCAACCACATCTTTTTCAGACCAGTTTGCATCGTTCAATCCTTCTGCGGAATCCATCAATCCTATCCTAGTCGCATCAACACTGTATTTTTCCACGGCATCGTTCAATAGAATAAAGTTTCCTTTGGATTTACTCATTTTTTCTCCTTCTATGTTGAGCATACCGTTCACTGTAAAACCTTTAGGCCATCTTTCTTGATTTTCAGGCCAGACAGCTGTATGATGGAATATGCAAAAACTCAGATGGTTTGGGATGAGTTCTTTTGCCGAACCTCGTAAATCAAACCCATACCAGTATTCAAACTCCTTTTTCATTTTTTGTAATGTTTCTTTGCTAATGTTTCTTTCTTCAGAAATTTTCTTTGCATCTCCTTTTCCATGAAACACAAATTCAAACACATCATCATTCAATTGATCGGGTTCTATCTTTTCTGAATTTATGTAATTTGCAATAGTATAATAAGCCATGTAAATGACAGAATCACTTAACGTCTCAACAATCCATTCTTGATCCCATGGTAACCTAGTTCCAAGACCAGATTTTCTTGCGCATGCCTTATCTTCTAACCATTCGATTATCGCTTCAAAATTCTTTCTCGCTTCCTCTGGATGAATTTTCATGTTTCTCAAGCATATCCTTGCTTTCTCTTTCCATCTCTCATCAGAAAATCTCAAGAACCATTGATTCTCTAGAATTTTTACATGGCATTTAGTTCCGCATCTGCATACAATTTCACCAGATGGTTCCCACATGTGAGATGCTGCGTTAATCTTCTGAAAGTCTTTGGATAAATCTTCTTTTACTTGTGAGACTTTCATTCCTTGATATTCGCCACAATTTTCTCTTAATATACCTTGATGGAATTCTTTCTTGTACAAAAGGTTGGTTGCTTTGTCTAATTTTTCAACTTCATTCTGGTTTTTAGCGTCAAACTCTTTACACAAATCAACAGCAGGATGTTCACCTAAACCCGGAGTTTTGACAACGGATATAGGTTTAATATTTTTTACTTCCTCTATGTTAATTCCATATTTTCTTAAGAAACTTGGGTTGTTGATTAAATCCATCAACC
>JAPLUX010000055.1 GCA_026397455.1 Candidatus Aenigmatarchaeota archaeon
GCAAAAAGAATGTCAGAATATCACTTTGATGCTATAATCGCTCCTGATTTTGAAGGGGATGCATTGGATGTATTGAAGAAGAGAAATGTTCTGATACTGATGAAAACTGGTAAATTGAATCATGATAAGACAAAACATCTAGACATCGTTAATGTTAAAGGTGGATTGTTAATTCAAGAACATGATTCATTCCCGTTGAAAGATGTTAAAGTTGTTACAAAAGTTAAACCCACTTCTAAAGAAATGGATTCTATGTTGTTCGCGTGGAAAGTCGTCAAGCATGTGAAATCCAATGCTATCGTTCTAGTAAAATGTAAAAGGACTATCGGTATCGGAATGGGACAAACAAATAGAGTGGATTCTGTTAGGATTGCGATTAAAAGAGCAGGAGATGATGCTAAAGGTAGTGTTTTAGCTTCAGATGGTTTCTTCCCGTTCAGGGATTCTATCGACGAAGCTGCAAAAGCTGGTTTAGTCGCGATAATTCAACCTGGTGGTTCTATAAAGGATAAAGAAGTGATCGATGCAGCGAATGAAAAAGGAATTGCTATGGTTTTCACTGGGATGAGAGCATTTAGACATTGATTTAAATTTTTTATCAATTATAATATTGATAGATTTCATGGAATTAAACTTTGGTATTTTTGAAGCTGTTGACTATCTCCAAAATTTAAGAAGGTATGAATTGTATAACGAAATTCGTAATTCACCTTTGTACGCAAAAAAAATTGATAATATAGAACAAGGTCTCGTAAAAGCTCTTTTTGGTTCAAGAGTAAGACCGTTTGCCATCAAGTATTTGTATGAACATGGAAAAGGTAAAGTATCCGATATTTCTGAATATTTGGGTGTATCCCCAGCTACTTTAATAACTGCGATTTCACCATTAATTTCTCTTGGAATCATAAATATAGATGTTTCAGGTAAAGAACGTGAATTTTATCTTAATGAAAGATTAAGTCCAAAAGTTATGGATTTAGCTCAAAACGTAACTAAAACATTAGAGAATATTGAAAAGTATTCAGTATTGCTTGCTACCGAAATGGATTAAAACTATTTCTTCACATTCTCGTTGTAAATGCTCGAGAACAAACATTCATTGGGTGGAAAATAAGTAGAACTTTTAGAAGGTTGATTAGTTAGTTTAATAGTCGTATCTCTAATCAAAACAGCTGGTATCTTTTCATCAGTCTCACCCATGACTACTACAGCAGCAGCAGCCAATCCATCAGCAACAGCTCTTTGAGTTATTCTCATTTCATTACCGAACAAATCTTTCTTTCCTCTCTCATCTATCACAGCATCAAAGCCAGAAGTGGCAAGAGCAAAACCAGTCGTTCCAGTTCTCAAGGGACTACAATGTGAATCGGATATTACCACACCGATGTTAACGTTCAACTTTTTCTTGAATTGTTTTCTGATATTGTCTGCTGATAGAGAAGGGTTCTTAGGCCAGAGTATAGCATGATCTTTTGGAGCGTTAGAATGATCAACACCAGCATTGGCGATAAACATGTTATTTTTTATCGTGAGTATCGCACGTTTAACTCCACCGAAGATTTTATCTGCTTCTTGCAAGACTAATTCCACAAAACCAGGTTCAAGGTCGTATTTTTTTGCCAAAGATTCAGCTTTCTCAGATTGTTTTATAGTTTTGTAGTTTACTATTCTTCCTTCTGACAATGCAACAACTTTTGAAGAAACGACTAATATGTCTCTGTTTCTTGGTTCAAGTTTCTGTTTTTTTATCAAGGATATTAGTATCTCAATTAAATCATCGTTTACCTTGATTACTGGAGTTTTTATTGAAAATAATTGCATGATAATACCTGCAAGTGAATTAAAGAACCAAATATTTATCTTTATCAAAGTTCAAACTAAAAGCTCATGGATGAAACTAAAGGTCGACTGTATTCCGGAGCAACATTCGGTTTTCTTCATGTAGTATTAATGGCATTCGCGATGATCGTCCCAGCGTTTTACTTTTCTTCGCTGAATATATCGATAGTGACTTATGGTTTTCTTTTGACGATAGGTGATGTCTTCTCTTTCTTGTTGAAACCTTACCTCGGTTATTTGACAGACAAATACGGGGAGAGGAAATTCTTACTTACATGTACGTTTTTATTCTTCATCACACTCTTCTTGATCGGCTTTACTGATTTTTTACCGAATATAGTATTCCTGAAAATCATCTCTGGAGTAGCCAGTTCACTTCTTTATATTTTAATCATAATTTACGGTCTTAGAGGAGTGAGTGAAGAACCGGATAAAAAAGTTTCAACGTTTGGGGCAATAAAAGAGAGTGGTTGGATACTTGGGTTGCTTATACCTGGATTGATAATAGATAAATTTGGGATAAAACCTGCTTTCTATGTCATTTTTGTAATCGGTATAATTTGGTTTTATTTCATGTACAAGTTAACAAAAAAATACAAGGACAAACCTAAAGTTAAAGTAAAGGCTTCGTTTTCTTTCCTTAAAAAAATACCACTTCTAGTCATTCTAAAATCGATGGACTTGGCAGTTTTTACTGCATTCTTGTTTTTCTTTACCAGGTTTGCCCTTCAGTCGTTAGGGTTAAGTCGTAGCATAGTATCGATAATCGTTATCACTGAAACCTTTTTCTTCTCTTTCAGTCAGTATCTAGTCGGAAGAGTTTCTAACAAGTCAAAAAGGAAATACTGGGTTCCTGCTTGTATCATCTGTCATCTAGTTGGAATAACAATAATGTTGAACGCATCCGCATTACCTCATTATTTCCTGGCGAGTATTTTGTTCGGTGCAGCTGGTGGTTTCATAGACGTTTGGTTGTTCTCTAGAATCAGTGAGACTGTTAAAAAATACGATAAAGGGGTGTTCTACGGCACTTTTGGATGGAGTTATGACATTGCTACTATAGCGGGCGGTCAAATACCAGTTTTATTCGTGTTATTAGGATTAAACCAATTCACATCGATGTTCGTTTTTCCAGTAATTATGTTGATTGGTTATCTGCTAATCAGAAAAAAAGATTAAGTTTAAATAATTTTTTCATGATGAACATTAATCTTAAATCCTTAACTATCTAGATTTATTAGTGATTAATTATGCCTGGATTACGTTTTTGGAAAAAGGATGAAAAAGAAAAAGAAAATACTGCTCCTTTACCTATAGAAGATGAGGCTTATCGTATATCCCTCAACCTCATCGACACAAATTTACCAGTAGAAGAGAGGAAACAAATAGCAAATCAAATAGCATCTGATTTACGAACAATCACTATAGGTCAAGAAACACAAAAAGTTCCTGGGATAGAAGAAGTAACTTTCGAAAACATATCAAGTCTTGAAAAACAACATGCGAGTGATTCTTATACATTGGGTAGGTTGTATCTAGTACATCTAGGGTTATTGGCAACTAGACAGATGAAAACAAGG
>JAPLUX010000145.1 GCA_026397455.1 Candidatus Aenigmatarchaeota archaeon
GATATGGTGGAGGAGATGAGGATGCACGATACGTTCTTAGGGATACTCAAAGATAGAAAGGAAAAGGATAAGGTACGATTCTCGAATTACGAGAACGAAATCTTTACCAAGTATCCGAACTTGAAGAAGAATGAAGTAGGACTTATTTTTGATTATGTTGATGGAGTTTACAAGATGGTGAATGACCAAGAAGTTTCGAATATAATACTTCGTGAACTGTCCGAAGATATGCTCTGGAATTTTAGAACCAAGAAACATATCTCTGATAAAGTTGCATGTTTGCTTTCAATCATACCTGACCTCGTAATTACGGAAGATAAGGGAGAAATAATGAATGTCAAAAATGGTCTCTTAAACATTTACACGAAAGTTCTTATGGAGCATACTCCTGATTTCGTGTCCTTGATACAGTCTCCAGTCTCTTATGACCCTGAAGCATTATGTCCTGTCTGGGAAAGTTGTGTTGAAGCATGGATGGATGGTGATGAAGCAGAAGCAAAGAAGGAAATGTTAAAGCAGTTCTCTGGATACACTCTCACATCATCAATGAACTATGACCGTGCCTTGTTCTTAGTCGGTGATGGTGGAAACGGTAAATCGACTTTTGTAGATACTATCGCAATGGTAATTGGAGATTCATCGACTTCACATATTGACCTTGAAGACCTTTATGGACAATTCGGAATGTATGCACTTGTTGGTAAAAGACTAAATATAATTGAGGAGGTACACGGGAATTACTATCAAAGTAATAAGCTCAAGAAATTGATTTCTGGTGAACCTGTAACTATCAATGTGAAGTACAAAGACGCTTTTTTCTTCAAACCACAAGCGAAGTTTATTTTCGCTGTGAACATTATGCCGAGAGTTGATGATACTTCAACCGCAATGGAGAGACGTATCTGTGCAATACAGTTCAAAAATAACTTCCGACAATACCCAAATACAGCACTTCGAAATTCTGGTGGGTTACTTGCTCGTGAACTATCGGGTATCTTGAACTGGATGATAGAGGGTGTTCAAGACTTACGAGAGAAAAATAAATTCACTGTTACGAGAGAACAACTCGACCTGCTACGAGAGTACCGACAAGAAAATTCTTCAGTTGAAGGATTTATCGCTGAAGTTCTGGACTTCGAGGAGGGGGCTACTATCTCGGCTCGTGAGTTGTACGACAACTACAAAGAGTACTGTGTTAAAGATGGTAGAAAGTTCAAGGGTAATATCGGCTTTGCAAAGGAGATGAAAGCATACGGAAAAAGGTATATGAAATTTTCATTCCATGATAGAGCCAATGGTCACGATGTAGCAAGCTTCGAAGGAATAAAACTCGCTGAGGGTTGGGGGAAATACTCTAGTAGTAGTGTGAATGTTATAAATTATCTCAATACTAAATAGTTATGAAAAAAGTATATGAAATAAAAAAGTTCGTTCTTGCTGAGGATATTAAAGAAGCTCTCAAAATTGAGAAGACCGTGGATGCTGATGAGTGCTTAATAACGACTCATAGCTGTAACTTATTATTGGATAGCCTTCATCGTAAAAATGTATGATACCACCACTATATGACCATCAAAGAAAAATCATCAATGATAACAAACTCAAGTGTGGCTTATTTCTTGGCACAGGAAGTGCTAAGACTCGAACAGCTCTTGAACTTGCCGAGGGAGCAACTCTCGTTATATGTCCTAAGCAACAGCGAGAAGATAAGACATGGCAATTCAACGCAGAGAAGTTCGGAATTATCGTCAATCTCACCGTCATATCTAAAGAAGAACTACGCAGAGATTGGCAACTCTTACCCCACTACGATACCGTTATCGTGGATGAATGTTTCACAAATGAAACAGAAATTCTTACAGATAAAGGATTCAAAGTATTTAATAAATTAGATAAAACAGAAAAAATAGCTCAATGGAATAATTTCAAAATATCTTTTGTTAAACCATTAAGGTATATAGAGAAAGATTATGATGGACAAATGGTTTCCTTTAATGTAAAAAAAGGAATAAATGTTTTGATGACACCTAACCATGACCAAGTTTTGGTTAATTATAGAAGTAGAGAAATTGTTAAAAAACCAATATCTCAATGTTCTTTTCATCAATTATGGAGATTGCCTACCTCTGGATTTTCTATTGAAAAAAGTGAACTACTAACTCCTCTTGAAAGAATGTATATTGCAACACAAGCAGATGGCAGTATTCATAATATTCTTAAAAATCACACAACAGTAGCTTTTACTTTTTTCAAAAAAAGAAAGATAGATAGACTATTAAAACTTATATCAGAAGCTGGTTTAGAATTTAGTTTTGTAAAACACGATAAAGTTAGACATAGAGCTAGAATCATGGTTAAAATGCCCACAAACACAACCAAAGATATTCGTAATCATATCTCTTATCCAATGAGTTCAGAAAAAGCAGCTGAAATTATTGAAGAAATGGTCGAATGGGATGGGCATAGAATTAAAGGAGGTAGACAGTATTACTTTTCTTCAAATGATAAAAACCAGTCAGACTTTTATGCACAAGTAGCTGTATTAGCTGGGCATAGGTGTTATCAAAGTGTCGAAAAAGATGAAAGAAAAGAAACCTTTAGTGACATGAATAGATTATATATTTCTCTTAATAGTCAATCAGAAGATACACAAAAATGCAAGAAGAAATATACTAAATATAAAGGCAAAGTTTATTGTGTTGAAGTACCATCTGGGGCTATTGTTATAAGGCATAAAGGT